>CAIYZZ010000149.1 GCA_903930805.1 uncultured Rhodocyclaceae bacterium
TCTGCTGACCATGGCGGGTCTCGAAGTCGAGGAATGCCGTTCCGCCAGCGCCGACTTTTCTGGCGTCGTCGTGGCACGAGTTCTCTCGGTCGAAAAGCATCCCGATGCCGACAAACTAAATCTATGCAATGTTGATACAGGCGAGCACGGTATTCTGAAAATTGTCTGCGGTGCGCCGAATGTTGTGCCGGATATGGTTGTGCCCTGTGCTCTGGTTGGCGCCAAATTGCCCGGCATCGATATCAAGAAAGCCAAGGTGCGCGGTATCGAAAGTTCCGGCATGCTCTGCTCGGCACGCGAACTGGGCTTATCCGAAGATCACGGCGGACTCCTGGCGTTGCCCGCTGACGCGCCTATCGGCCAGAGCATTCGTCCATACCTCAATCTTGACGATAACCTGATTACGCTCAAGCTCACGCCAAATCGCGCCGACTGTTTGTCTCTGACGGGCATCGCCCGCGAGGTTGCCGCGCTCACCGGCGCACCGCTGCAACTTCCTCAGGTCGTGCCGGTTGCCCCGGTGCTTCAAGATGTGCGCGGGGTTGTGCTTGATGCGCCCGCCGCGTGTCCGCGCTACTGTGGTCGTATCGTGCGTGGCGTCAATGCGCGTGCTACCACGCCTGACTGGATGAAGCAGCGCATCGAGCGTTGCGGCGTGCGCCCGATCTCGGCGCTGGTTGATGTCACCAACTACGTGATGCTCGAGCTTGGGCAGCCACTGCATGCTTTTGACGATGTGCAGTTGCAAGGCAGTATTCATGTGCGTTATCCGCAAGCGGGCGAGCAGCTTTTACTGCTGAATGAGCAGACTGTCACCCCGACGGCCGATACGGCACTCATAGCGGATGAAGGGAAAGTGTTGGCCCTGGCTGGCATCATGGGCGGCGAGCATTCGGGTATTGCCGATACCACCACAGATTTGTTCCTTGAAAGCGCTTTCTTTACGCCCGATGCTATCGCCGGCAAGGCGCGTACTTTGGGCTTCAGCTCTGATGCCTCCTATCGCTATGAGCGCGGTGTCGATTTTGCATTGCAGCGCACCGCCATCGAGCGTGCGACGCAGTTGATCGTCAACATCTGTGGTGGCCAGCCCGGTCCTGTCGTTGAAGCACTGGTTGCCGACAAACTGCCGACGCGTGTCCCGGTGCATTTGCGTATGCCGCGCGCCATTAAGGTACTAGGCATTGCCTTGTCTTTCGATCAGATCGAGGAACTCATCGCCGGCCTTGGTTTTGCCTATGTCCGTACGGCAGATGAACTTGTGGTGACGCCACCCTCATACCGATTCGACATCGCCATCGAAGAAGACCTGATCGAAGAAATCGCGCGGCTGCACGGTTACGACAATATTCCCGCGCCCCCACCGACAGCGCGCCTTGAAATGCTGCCGTTACCAGAGGCGATGCGTGGCGCAATGCAGGTGCGTCACCTGTTGGCCGAGCGTGGTTACCACGAGGTCGTCAATTACAGTTTCGTCGAAGCCAGCTGGGAGGCTGATTTCGCCAACAATGCGCATCCCGTTCGACTCGCCAATCCCATTGCCAGCCAGATGGGCGTCATGCGGACTACTCTGATCGGCGGCCTGATTGGTGCGCTGGTTGGCAACCTCAAGCGGCAGGCCGACCGTGTGCGCATTTTTGAGCTTGGGCGGTGCTTTTTACCTGACACGGCGGGCGGCAATGGGACTGGCTGCACTCAGCCGATGCGTGTTGCCGCGCTGGTTGCGGGACCCGCCCAACCCGAGCAGTGGGGCGTACCGACCCGGTCGGCTGACTTTTACGATATCAAGGGTGATCTTGAAGCAGTCTTTGCGCCGCGCAGCTTGTGTTTCGAACGCACCAACCATCCCGCACTGCACCCCGGTCGCTCTGCCTGTGTGCTGCTCGACGGCGCGGCTATCGGCGTCATCGGCGAAATTCATCCTCGCTGGCAGCAGAAATACGAACTGGCAATACCCGTGGTAGCATTCGAAATCGAATTGTCGCCGCTGCTGCTTGCCGCTGTGATGCCGGCCTATCAGGAGCGTTCGCGCTTCCCTGCCGTGGTTCGTGACATTGCCCTGCTCTTGCCCCAGCACTGCGAGGTACAGGCTCTGCAGGATGCATTCCGGGAGTCATCACCGGCGTATGTGCGAGAAATCCGGCTATTCGATGTCTATCAGGGCAAGGGCATTGCCCCTGAGACTAAAAGTCTTGCCTTCCGTGTAACGATGCAAGATACTCACAAGACCTTGGCGGACAGCGATGCAGATGCGGCGGTAGCCCAGTTGGTAAAAATGGCGACCGAGCGTTTTGGTGCTGTTCTGCGAGGATAAGGATATGCAAAATATGACAATGACCAAAGCCGAGTTAGCGGATCTTCTCTTCGAAAAAGTCGGGCTGAACAAACGTGAAGCCAAAGACATGGTTGAGGCTTTTTTCGAGGAGGTGCGGACTGCACTCGAGGCCGGCGACAGTGTCAAACTTTCCGGTTTCGGCAATTTTCAGTTGCGCGACAAACCGCAGCGTCCTGGGCGCAACCCGAAAACCGGCGAAGAAATTCCTATCACCGCGCGTCGCGTAGTTACTTTCCACGCCAGCCACAAACTCAAGTCAACCGTAGAGGCTACGGCACATGACGCCAGCCAACCAGGGTAAGGTCGATCTACCGCCGATACCCGCCAAGCGTTATTTCACGATTGGCGAAGTCAGCGAGTTATGTGGCGTCAGGCCACATGTGCTGCGCTACTGGGAACAAGAATTCACCCAACTGAAGCCCGTGAAGCGGCGTGGCAATCGTCGCTATTATCAGCACCATGAGGTTCTGCTGGTGCGGCGCATCCGCCAGTTGCTTTACGAAGAAGGTTTCACCATCAGCGGTGCGCGCAATCGCCTTGATGAACCGGTAGGCAAGGTGACACCGGCATCAGCGGCAGTTTCGACATCACCCGCATCCAATGGTTTTTCGCTACGCGCCGAGTTGTTGGGCATCATCGAGTTGCTGCGAATTTGAGCGTGGCTCTGCTATAATCCGCGCGTCGTCGGGGTGTGGCGCAGCCTGGTAGCGCACTTGCATGGGGTGCAAGGGGTCCCGAGTTCGAATCCCGGCACCCCGACCAATAGAATCAAGTAGTTAGCTGTAAGAGGAGGCCAGCCAAAAGCTGGCTTTTTCATTTTGCGGTACGGTTAGCGGTACGGTTTGTCAGTTGCTACCGTACCGCTTTCTCTGCGAAAGAAAACCGTCGAAGTGCGCAATGAGGGCGTTATTACTTCACCACCGTCACCCGCACCTCCTCCCTTCCCTGCCCACGGTAGCGATCAAGATTGATGTTTTTTAGCTCGGGAATTCGCTTGTAGTCAACGTTGCCTTGCTTCCACAGCTTCACAACGTTCACACCTTCACCCGACTCCCGTGGATGCCGCGCCAAAGCCACCAGCGCCTTCCTCGTCCCATCAAGCGCATCATCGGCAGCATCGGCCTGCCGCTTAGCCGTAACGGCGCAGCCCATCCGCGTATGCTTACGAAGTGGTTTTGAGTAGTGGTTCGGCGGTGAGAGGCAACAGCGAATCGATCTTGCTATTGAGGCAGGTCGGCAGTTTCTCCA
>CAIYZZ010000150.1 GCA_903930805.1 uncultured Rhodocyclaceae bacterium
CATGATCGGTACTTTCGATATGTCCGGCTCGCTGGCGATCAGATTCATGAAGCGCACCATCGCTGCCTTTGAGTCGAGCATGGCCTCGTCCATATTGACGTCGACCACCTGCGCACCGTTTTCGACCTGGCTACGCGCTACGGCGAGCGCATCGTCGAAGCGGCCTTCGAGAATCATCTTGGCGAAGGCGCGCGAACCGGTGACGTTGGTCCGCTCACCAATATTCACGAAGAGCGAGTCGGTGCCGATATTGCAGGGCTCGAGTCCGGCCAGACGCAGTGAAAAGTCGGCGCTGGCCGCATTTTTCAACAATTGGCGTGGTTTGACATCTCTCAGTGCGTCCGCAATCGCGCGGATGTGGTCGGGCGACGTGCCACAGCAGCCACCGGCGATGTTCAGCAGACCATCCTGCGCCCATTGCGCCATCTCGTCGGCGAGCATTTGCGGCGTTTCGTCGTAGCCGCCGAAGGCATTGGGCAGGCCTGCATTCGGGTGCGCCGAAACGAAGCAGTCGGCAACGCGACCGATGTCCTCGACGTATTGCCGCAATTCCTTGGCACCAAGCGCACAGTTCAGGCCGAAGGAGAGCGGGCGTGAGTGGCGCAGCGAATTCCAGAAAGCTTCGGCCGTCTGGCCCGAGAGCGTGCGGCCGGAGGCGTCGGTGATCGTGCCGGAGATCATGATCGGCCAGCGGCGGCCCATCTGATCGAAGAAGGTCTCAATAGCGTAGAGCGCAGCCTTGGCGTTGAGGGTGTCGAAGATGGTCTCGACCAGCAGGATGTCGGCACCGCCCTCGACGAGACCACGTGCGGCTTCAATGTAGTCGGCCACCAACCCGTCGAAAGTGACGTTGCGAAAACCCGGGTCATTCACGTCGGGCGAGAGCGAGCAGGTGCGCGAGGTCGGACCAAGCACGCCAGCGACGAAGCGTGGTTTTTCTGGCGTCGAATACCGGTCGGCGACTTTCCGCGCCAGCCGAGCACCAGCGACATTCAACTCGTAGGCGAGGTCTTCCAGTCCGTATTCGGCCTGAGAGACGCGCGTGGCATTGAAGGTGTTTGTTTCGAGGATATCCGCGCCAGTGGCCAGGTATTCGGCGTGGATGCCTGCGATCACGTCAGGCCGTGTCAGGCAGAGCAGGTCGTTATTGCCCTTGAGATCCTTTGCGTGTTGCGCAAAACGTTCGCCACGGTACTCGGCCTCGACAAGATTGTGACGCTGCACCATGGTGCCCATGGCGCCGTCGAGGATGAGGATGCGCCGTGCGAGAAGTTCGCGCAGTTCGCTGGAGCGGTCGGATTGCATGGGCGATGGAAGTGATTGAAACGGAGGACAATTTTAGCATGCGGGCTATATTTGCTTGATTTATGCATCGATTAGTATTACTGTTTATGAGCCCAGCGAGGACAACCCAGGAGAAAACAACATGGAACATCTAACCCCAAAAGAGACCGCCCAGTTTTTACATGAAAATCCCAAGGCTCTGTTTGTCGATTGCCGCAGTGAAATGGAATTCTTGTTTGTCGGCCACCCTGCCGGTGCGCTGCATGTGGCGTGGAACGATGGCCCGGACTGGGACATCAATCCGCACTTCGTCGGCGAAGTGAAAAAATTCGCCGGACATGCCCACGACCGGCCGGTGGTCCTGATTTGCCGTAGCGGCAACCGCTCGATTGACGCCGGCAATGCACTGGAGGTGGCTGGTTTCACGCGTGTTTATAACGTGCTGCACGGTTTCGAAGGCGAACTCAACGACCATCATCACCGTGGCTCGGAAAATGGCTGGCGCTTTGAAGGGTTGCCGTGGGAGCAGTGCTGATCTGCTTCAGGCCAGGCGACCGTCGCGCTGATCGGCGAGCGCCTGGTGAATCTCCTGCTGGGTGTTCATGACGAATGGGCCGTATTGCACGATGGGTTCGCCCAGCGGCCGACCGGCAACAAGCAAAACCCTCGTTTCTTCGCTAGCTTCGACAATCACACCGTCTGCTTTGGGATCATTGGCGAGAATCGCCATGCGTTGCATCGGCACAATCTCACCGGCGATCTTCGCCATGCCGCTATAGACATAGACGAACGCGTTATGCTCCGTCACCAATGCTTGCGTGAAACTGGCCCCGGCCGGCAGATGCAGGTCCAGATAAAGCGGCGCCGTGGCGGCGCGCGTTACCGCGCCCTTCACACCGTTACTTTCACCCGCGATCACGGTGACATCCACACCAGCAGCAGTAACAAAGTGCGGTAGCTCGGCGGCTGCAAAGTCGCAATACCAGGGCGCACACATCTTGTCCCGCGCGGGCAGATTGAGCCAAAGCTGGAAGCCTTCCATCACGCCATCCTCCTGCTCGGGAATCTCGGAATGAATCACGCCGCGTCCGGCTGTCATCCACTGTACACCGCCGTTTTCCAGCAGGCCCTCGTGGCCGGCACTGTCGCGATGGCGCATGCGCCCGGCGAGCATGTAAGTGATGGTCTCGAAACCACGATGTGGATGGTCTGGAAAGCCGGCAATGTAATCGTCGGGGTCGTCGCTGCCGAACGCATCGAGCATGAGGAAGGGATCGAGGCGACGCTGCAATTCGCCTCCTGTCAGTACGCGGGTGAGTCGTACACCGGCACCGTCTGAGGTTTCGCGGCCGACCACCAGCCGCTCGACGGTGCGAGGCCAGCGGATCGGGATGCTTTGCACTTTCGGAAGGTTCATCTCGTTCTCCTTATGCGATGGTGGCGCTGCTAACATACCACCATGTCCTCCCCGCGAGTCGTTGCCGTCCTTGCTGCCCTGCGCGACCCCAAACGTTGGTGGCGATGGGGCCTCGAAGCACTCATCCTTGTCGCCATCATTGTTGCGGTGACCGTCTGGCAAAACAGCGGGCTGCCTGAGGGTGCGCCGCCGCCGCTGGCGGGAGTGCGCAACGACGGTGTGGCGACTAACCTGGCCGAAAAAGTCGGTGCTGGCAGGACGGCAACCTTGGTGGTGTTCTGGGCCACTTGGTGCCCGGTGTGCAAGGCCGAGGAAGGCAACATCGTTGCAGTGTCGAAGGATTGGCAGGTGCTGTCCGTAGCGATGCAGTCGGGCGATGCCACCGCAGTGACGAAACACCTCAGTGAGCGCAAGATCGATCTGCGCGCCATTGTCGATGAGGATGGTGCCGTTGCCGCCGACTGGCACGTGCGTGGCGTCCCCGCTCACTTCATCATCGATCCGGCCGGCAACGTGCGTTTCCGTGTGGTTGGTTACGCGACGACGCTGGGGCTGTACGCGCGGCTGTGGTGGGCGCAGAGATTCCCCTTGTGATCTACCCACCCTTGCGGCTGGCCTGGACGGTCTGGAGCCTGGGCGCCCTACTTTACCTCTTTGCCTTTTATCAGCGTGTTGCGCCGGCGGTGATGACCGATCAGCTGATGGCTGAATTTGCCATCGGCGGCGCGGCGTTGGGCAATCTTTCGGCCTTTTATTTTTACGCCTATGTGGCGATGCAGATTCCTACCGGTGTGATGGCCGACCGCTGGGGGCCGCGCCGTGTGCTGTCCGGTGGCGCCGGCGTAGCTGCGGTCGGCAGCTTGCTGTTTGCCTTTGCGCCGAATTTTGCCTGGGCGGGGATGGGCCGGCTACTGGTGGGCGCTTCAGTGGCGGTGGCCTTCGTGTCGACGCTCAAGCTCGCCAGCCACTGGTTTCCGCCGCAGAAGTATGCCCTCGCCTCGGGCTTGGCCCTGTTCTTCGGTGTAGTGGGCGGTGTCATGGCGGGTGTGCCGCTGCGCCTGCTGGTCGAGAGCTTCGGCTGGCGCGGGGTGATGGCCAGCGCGGGGTTGTTCGCAGCACTCTTGTGCGTCGCGGCATGGGTCTTTGTGCGCGACGACCCGGTTGAGCGTGGCTATGCAAGCCATCATCAAGGCGCAGGCAAACACCATGGACACACGCCAATTCTCGCCGGCCTCATCGAGGTGCTGTCCTACCGCAACAGCTGGTTATTGATGCTTGCGCCCATTGGCTTTTCTGGCGCGGTGCTGACTTTCGGCGGGCTCTGGGGCGTACCCTGGCTCAAGCAGGTGCATGGACTGGAGCCAAAGGCGGCTGCGGCGGTGACGTCGGTATTGCTAGTGGCCTGGGCACTGGGCGGGCCGCTCCTGGGTAACTGGTCCGAGCGCCTGGGCCGCCGAAAACTGCTCTATTTGATCAGCGGTATGGTGGCGCTGGCGGGTTGGGCCGGGGTGATCTTCTTCGCGCCGCCCTTGTGGCTGATGGTCGTGCTGCTGGCAATCACGGGTTTTGCCTCGGGCAATATCATCATCGGCTTTGCCTGGGCGAAGGAATCACTGCCGCTGCGGCTGATGGGCACGGCCTCGGGTGTCGTCAACATGGGGCCGCTACTCGGCGGCGTATTTCTGCAGCCGGGTGTGGGCTGGCTACTGGATCGTGGCTGGGGCGGTGAGTTGGCCGGCGGGGTGCGGCTCTATGACGCGGCAACCTGGCAGTCTGGTTTCAGTCTCCTGTTCGCCACGGTGGCCCTGGCGCTGGTCATCGTGCCCTTCGCTCGCGAAACGCACTGTCGGCAGGCGGCGTGAAGCAGGATAGAAACGGATCTTAGCGCCGCCGGCGTTGTGGGGCACCCGTACCCGGAGTGGAAGGCGTGCGGCCTTCGATGTGGCGAAAATTGATGCGCCCCTTGCTCAGATCGTAGGGTGATAGTTCGAGGGAAACCCGGTCCCCCGCGAGGATGCGGATGTGGTGCTTGCGCATCTTGCCTGCGCTGTAAGCCACCAGATTGTGGCCATTGTCGAGCGTGACGCGATAGCGTGAGTCGGGCAAGACCTCGTTGACTATCCCGTCCATTTCGATAAGTTCTTCCTTGGCCATCAATTGGTCTCCAGAGGGAACATTTAATAAGAAAAGCCCGGCACTGCCGGGCTTTTCCGGTCAGGCGACGCAGCGCTCGTTACGAGTGCTTAGTCGGCTGCGCGGATGTTCGACGCCTGCTGGCCTTTGGGGCCGGCGGTGATGTCGAAGCTGACGCGTTGACCTTCTTTGAGGGTCTTGAAACCTTGACCCTGAATTGCGGAGAAGTGGGCGAAAAGATCGTCGCCGCCATTCTCGGGGGTGATGAAACCAAAACCTTTTGAATCATTGAACCACTTCACAGTACCTGTTGCCATGTCTTGAATATCCTAAAAAAACAATAAAAGGGGCGTACCCCCGGTTGGGACGACAGTCAAGACGGCGGTGATGAAGGGAGTAATACCGCGGGAACCGCAGGTAAGGAACCGAACAAATGACACTGCTTGAAAATCGCTGGCGCGCACTATGCGCCGGTTTTTCAAAAAAAGCAAACAGAATCAAACGCCTTATCCACCCAGGCCACGCCGGTACTGGATGGCCTCGGCCACATGTGCGCCGCGAATGATGTCTTCATCAGCCAGATCGGCGATGGTGCGCGCCACCTTGAGAATTCGGTGATAGGCGCGCGCGGAGAGATCGAGTCGGGTGAGTGCTTGCTTGAGCAGCGCGGCACCGGCGCAGTCGGGCAGACAATGCAGTTCAATTTCTTCCGGGGAGAGCACAGCGTTGGCTTTGCCCTGGCGTGCGATCTGGCGTTCCCGTGCGGCCACGACGCGCTCGCGTACTCTGGCGGAGGGTTCGCCTTCGCGACGTCCGGTCAGTTCTGTTTCCGTCACTGCAGGCACTTGGACCATCAAGTCGATGCGGTCGAGCAAAGGCCCTGAAAGTTTGCTGCGATAGCGTGCCACCTGATCGGGCGTACAGCGGCATTTGCCCGAGTTGTGGCCGAGCCAGCCGCAGGGACAGGGGTTCATCGCCGCCACCAGTTGAAAGCGCGCAGGAAATTCGGCGCGACGCGCGGCGCGTGAAACGCGGATGTGGCCGGTTTCGAGTGGTTCGCGCAGGGCTTCGAGCACGCGCCGCTCGAACTCCGGTAGTTCGTCGAGAAACAGTACGCCGTGGTGAGCCAGCGAAATCTCGCCGGGGCGCGGCACGCCGCCGCCGCCCACCAGCGCAGGTGCCGAGGCCGAATGGTGCGGTGCCTGAAACGGCCGTTGTGCCCAGCGTTCGATGGCAAAACTGCCGGCGAGCGAATGCACCGCCGCACTTTCCAGCGCCTCGATTTCGGTCATGGGCGGCAAGAGGCCCGGCAGGCGCTGCGCCAGCATCGATTTGCCCGAACCCGGCGGGCCGCTCATCAGCAGGCTGTGGTTTCCCGCTGCGGCAACCTCGAGGGCGCGCTTGGCCTGTCCCTGGCCTCTCACATCGGCCAGATCGGGCATGCCTGGCGCGGCTACAGCAACTTTTGGCACATGCGGCACCAGGGGTGCCACGCCGGTCAGGTGGGCACAAACGTCGAGCAAGCTGCGCGCCGGCAGGATGGTGGCGCGCGTAACCAGCGCCGCTTCGTCCGCACTCGCGTCGGGCAATACAAAGACGCGCCCCGCGCTGAAGGCCGACAGGCACATGGCCAGAGTGCCGCGCACCGGGCGCAATTCGCCCGATAACGAAAGTTCGCCGGCGAACTCGTGCTGGTCAAGCGCATTGGAAACATTGGCTTTGAGCTGCCCCGAGGCAATGAGGATGCCGAGCGCAATGGCGAGGTCGAAGCGGCCGGATTCCTTCGGCAGGTCAGCCGGCGCCAGATTGACGGTGATGCGCTTGGCGGGGAAATCGAAGCCACTGTTTTGCAGTGCTGCACGTACGCGTTCACGCGCTTCCTTGACTTCGGTTTCCGGCAAACCGACCAGCGTGAATGACGGCAAGCCATTGGCTAGATGCACCTCAACCGCTACCTCGGGGGCAGAGAGTCCGGCCAGCGCACGGCTTCTTAGAACGGCGAGGGACATCTTGAAAAAAGTCGGCGTTGGCGGGACGGCGTCAGGCCTGGGATTTCCGCTGCGCTGCCAGTTCGGTAAGCCGGGTTTCCAGCGATGCAAGCCGTGACTGGGCGTTAGCCAGCAACTCTTTCTGTACCTCGAAATCCTCGCGCGTCACCAGATCAAGGCGGACAAAAGAAGCGGTCAGCATGGCACGCAGGTTTTTTTCAAGATCGGCGATGGGCGTAGCGGCCAGCGCTGCGGAAATCTGGGCACTCAGGTTTTCGAGAAGTTTGGGATCGAGCATGGCGGCATGATATTTGGATGCGGCTCTCAAGTGTAGCACCGGGCATGGTTTCCCCTGGCGAATGCTGCACTACGGCATGAAGCGCACCCCCGTGGTGCATTTCATCGCCGTCGCGGGTCAAAGCGGTGCATCGTGACCTTATCAAGGTCTGACAGCCTTCCCTCAATAAACAATCAACACACTGATTTATATCAATTAATCATTACTGGCACGTTAAGTGCAATTGATGGTTGTGTAGAAATACATTTTCAGCAACCACTTTGGAGATTCTCATGAATAAAAAACTCATCATCCTTGCTGTTGCGGGCGCCCTCGCCTCGCCGCTCATTGCGGTGGCTGCTGATGCCGCGCCAACGCCTGAACACAGCTTTGCCTACAACGTCGGCGTTGCCTCGAACTACCTTTTCCGCGGCATCAGCCAGACCCATGGCAACCCGGCCATTCAGGGTGGTGTCGATTACACCCACTCCAGCGGCCTGTACGCTGGTGTCTGGGCATCGAACATCACCTGGGTAAACCAATACCACGACAGTGGCAGCTTGGAAATGGATTTCTACGGTGGTTTCAAGAATGCCATCAACGATGACTGGAACTACGACATCGGCATGATTCGCTATCAGTATCCCAATAGTGGCCATTCAACTGCCGGCGACCCTGTATATTCGCAGCTCGCCAACCCGAACACCACCGAAGTGTATGGCGCCATCGGCTGGAAATGGCTCACCGTGAAATATTCACAAGCCATTTCAGAAAACTTCATCGGCTGGGTGCCGAACAACGCCACCACGAACCTGCCCAACAAGGGTTCCCGTGGCTCGAATTATCTGGAATTGAACGCTGCCTACGATCTGGGTGATGGCTGGGGCATTTCCGGTCACGTTGGTCACCAGAAAGTCCACGGCGTCAATAACTGGGGAGCCCCATCCTTCGCTAGCGATGCCGACTACACCGACTGGAACATCGGTGTCATCAAGGATGTCGGTTTCGGCGTGGTCGGCCTGCTCTATTCGGATACCGACGTGAGTGGCAGCTGCTCAACTGGAAGATCGCAAACTTTCACAAACTCCAACCCCTATTGCTGGGGCAAGAACATGAATTCGACCACGGGCGGGCAGAATAACTTCCGCAACGAAGCCAAAGGCCAGTTAGTTCTGAGCTTCAAGAAAACCTTCTAAACCAGGCAACGTACTCCCAACCCCATCCCCTTCCCACAAGGAGTCATCATGAAACTCGTTACCGCCATCATCAAGCCCTTCAAGCTTGACGAAGTGCGTGAAGCCCTCGCCGCCGTCGGCGTGCAGGGCATCACCGTCACCGAGGTCAAGGGCTTCGGCCGGCAGAAAGGGCACACGGAGCTTTATCGTGGTGCCGAATATGTCGTCGATTTTCTGCCCAAGGTGAAAGTCGAGGCCGCCATCAAGTCCGAACTGCTCGAGCAGACCATCGAAGCCATCGAGAAGTCCGCCAGCACTGGCAAGATCGGCGACGGCAAGATCTTCGTCTATGACCTCGAACAAGTCGTCCGCATCCGTACCGGTGAAACCGGCACGGATGCCCTCTGAGACCAAGGAGCCAATCATGAAAAAATTGCTCGCAATCGTGCTGATGGCCATGAGCCTCGGTATTTCGGGCCTGGCGGCGGCGGATGACAAACCCGCCAACACCGTGCCCGCAGCAGCTGTCGCCATCGCGGATGCACCGGCGGCCAGTGCCGCCGCACCTGCCACCGCGCCCGTCCCCAACAAGGGCGACACGGCGTGGATGCTGATCTCGACCGCACTGGTCATCCTGATGACTATTCCCGGCCTTGCGCTATTCTACGGTGGCCTGGTGCGCGCCAAGAACATGCTCTCGGTGCTGATGCAGGTGTTCGTTATCTTCTCGCTGATCAGTGTGCTCTGGGTGGTGTATGGCTACAGCGTGGCCTTTACCGGGGGGAGTGCCTTCTTCGGCGGCTTCGACAAGCTCTTCCTGATGGGGATTACGCCGGAATCGGTGGCGGCTACCTTCAGCAAGGGCGTGTATATCCCCGAACTGGTGTTCGTTGCCTTCCAGGCCACCTTCGCCGCCATCACCTGCGGCCTGATCGTCGGCTCCTTTGCCGAACGTGCGAAGTTCTCCGCCGTGCTGCTGTTCTGCGCACTGTGGTTCACCTTCAGCTACCTGCCGGTGGCCCACATGG
>CAIYZZ010000151.1 GCA_903930805.1 uncultured Rhodocyclaceae bacterium
CAACCATCAATTAGAATCAAAGCCATGCGTTTAAGCACCAAACAAACTGAGATCATCAAGTCGATCATCGCAAGGGAAATCTCCTCCGATGCCAAGATATGGCTGTTTGGTTCGCGCACGGATGACACGCGACGTGGAGGGGATGTCGACTTGCTGATCGAAAGCCAGCCACCGCTCGGCCTTTGGCAACGCGCCAAAGTAAAAAATCTGCTTGAGACCGCGCTAAAAATCCCCGTCGATATTATCGCCAAATCACCCGAAGCAGAACCCACGCCTTTCCAGGCAATTGCACTCACAACGGGCTATCCATTGACTCCGACTCCATGATTGCCACGCAATCAACCCCCTCCTTGTTTGAACAGCAAAGGCAACATCTGGCCAGCCTTCTCGAGGCCGTACAGCGTTGTGTTTATTTTCTCGATGCTGCCGATCACAGTATAAGTTGGCCGCTATTGGCGGAAACTCTGGAAGAGCATAAAAAAGATACTGCACTATTCGGATCGCTTGCAGCCATCAACGAACGCTTTGCCAAACTTCAAGACACGCTAGGTGGCGCAATGCGGCACGCCATGGATTTATCGAGCGAACCGGCCGTAACATTTCTTAATGTTCTCGCCTTTTATGAAAAAATCGGTGTGATCCAATCAGCTACCGATTGGCAAACCTGCCGCTCAGCAAGGAATCTTGCAGCCCACAGCTACGAAACCGACTACCTGCTGGTTGCCGAACACTTCAACGGCCTGCATGCAATACGCCTTCAGTTGTACCGCACCGCCGGCGAATTTCTCAATTACTGCAAAGCACAGCTGCACATCGAACCGGCGAACCTTGATTTCACCGCAGAGTTTGCCGCCATCGTTGGCGAAAACTCAGCATAACTGCCGTCCCGCCAGCACCGACTTTCTTTTATTACACGTGATGACACGAAGCGAGATTCTAGATTTCCTGAAGATGCACAAAGATGAGCTACGCCAAATTTATGGCGTGCAAGAAATCGCCCTGTTCGGTAGCTATGCCAGACAGACAGCCCGGGATGACAGTGATATTGATATTGCCATCGAACTTGCCGACGAAAAGAAGACCTTGACCAACTTTTTCGGGCTCAAACGCTATCTGGAAGAACATTTGGGCAAGCGCATCGACCTCGGTATCGAAAGCACCATGAAGCCTATCGTCAAAGAAACCGCACAAAAAGACATGCTCCATGTCTGAACGCCATTGCCAACTTTACCTGGTTGATATTCTTGATTCAGGACAGGCCATTCAGTCATACCTAGTCAAACTTGATTTCGAGCATTTCTGCCGAGACAGGATGCGGTACGCCGCCGTTATTCGCGAGTTCGAAGTTATCCGCGAAGCCGTCGGTAAACTGCCGGAGAGCCTGAAAGCGCAGTACCAAGGAGTGCCATGGAGAGAAATCAAGGACTTTCGAAACATCCTGATCCACGAGTATTTTGGAGTCGATTTGCGTATCGTATGGAATGCCATCCATCAAGATTTACCTTCATTACTTAAAGCAACGACCGAGATTCTGGTTAGCCTTCGTTCCACCTGAAATGTCCGCAATGTCCAAAGACGACATCGCCATCTCCGTCCGCAACCTGACTAAGACCTACCGACTCTTCGGTCACCCCGGCGATCGCATCAAGCAATTTTTCAGCCTCGGCCTGAAGCAATACCACCGCGAATTCACCGCACTGAAAGATGTTTCGTTCGATATCAAGAAGGGCGAAACGGTTGGGATCATTGGCCGCAACGGTTCGGGCAAAAGCACCCTGCTGCAATTGATCTGCGGTATTCTCAAGCCGACCACAGGTACCGTTCAGGTCAATGGCCGCGTTTCTGCCTTGCTGGAACTCGGTGCAGGCTTCAACCCGGAATTTACAGGAAGGGAGAATGTCTATTTTCAGGGGGCGCTGATGGGGTTTTCCGAAGCGCAGATGAAAGATCGCTTCGACGATATCGCCGCGTTCGCCGACATCGGGGAATTTATTGATCAGCCGGTGCGAACCTATTCGAGTGGGATGTTCGTTCGATTGGCCTTTGCCGCAGCCATCCACGTGAACCCTGAAATCCTGCTCGTCGACGAGGCGTTGGCCGTCGGCGATAGAGCATTCCAGGCAAAATGTTTCAAAAAGATTGCCGCAATTCGGGAGAGAGGGGGGGCTATCCTCATAGTCACCCACTCGTTGGAGCAAGTGGCGCATTTTTGTGACCGCGCCTTGCTGCTGGATGAAGGACACCTGATCGCCAACGGAGATACATCTAAAACATTGCAGCAATACTTGAGCAGATTGCACGAGAAGGTCGATGAGGCTCCAGAAGCAAGCAAGGTGAGCACATCAAGCACAAACTCTGCACCGGATCTTGTGCAGGGCCACCCGGCTTATAACCCGGGTGAAACGCGTTGGGGCGATCGCGCAGCTACAATCTTCGGCGTCAGAATTATTCAGGGGGGGCGCGAGAACCCCAAGGTTATCGTGCCCGGCATTGAAGCTGAGGTCGAGTATTGCATCAATTTTCACAAGGATATCGAGCACCCACTTTGCGGGCTCGCCATCAAATCACTGGAAGGCGCAATCTTGTTCAGTGTCAATTCGCTTCAACTGTCCGGTCTCTCGGGGATTGGCAGGCGCAAGACAAATGACATGGTTAAGGTGAAGTTCACCTTTCAACCTTTTTTTGATTGCGGTGAGTACCTGCTAACCGCTGGAATCGCCAGCGATACATCCTTGGGTATCCAGCCTCATGATCGGCGCTACGATTTCCTGAAGTTTCGTGTCGCACATCCAGTATTGCCAACAGGGGAAATCGACATGGCTCCCTCGTTCGACATCGTCGTCCCAGATACCTGACCCAAACTGACGAATAAATGCAAAATGCCCTGATCGTACTCGGCATGCATCGCAGCGGGACGTCTGCATTGGCCGGGGTATTGAGCCTGCTTGGGGCCGATCCCGGCACCTCCCTGCTTCCGGCTCAAGAAGGGGTTAACCCGAAGGGCTTCTGGGAACATGCCGAACTTGTCGCCATTCACGACAAGTTACTCGATGCATTCGGCTCTTCCTGGGATGATATTTCTCCCTTGCCTGATCACTGGTGGCGTGGGCCAACTGCTGACTCTTTTCGGGCGATGCTCCTCGAGGTGTTGCACCACGAATTCGACACTGCATCTCTATGGCTCGCTAAAGATCCCCGCTTGTGTCGATTACTTCCGCTTTGGCTGGATCTGCTCGATGAACTGGGGTGTCATCCTCATTTTCTTATTTCCCTGCGCAATCCCGCTGACGTCGCTCATTCCCTCGGCAGGCGTGACAATCTTGCCGAACCGGAATCTTGCATGCTGTGGCTCACATACATGCTGGAAGCTGAACGACTAACCCGAGATAAACCACGGATATTCGTCTCCTATGATCGTTTACTAGCTGACTGGCGTCAGATCATTGAACAGGTGGGAACCGGGTTCTCCTTGCGTTGGCCCGTCCCGGTGGGCGCTGCCGCTCCAGCGATAGATGCCTTTCTCGACCCGGCATTGCGCCACGCTGATGACATCGCATTATCGAGTCACCCTGCCTGCCGCATGGCAGAGGAAGCATTCCAGGCCTTAATGAACCAAAACACCGACACCAGACCGATCCTGGATCGACTGCAGCACCAAATGCTAGAGTTGGAAGAGCTTGTGGCTCCCTGGTCGAAGTGCTTGTCCTTGCTTCGCAGGCAAACTGTGCAGTGCGAGGCGCAAAACATATTGCTGCAGGCAGAAGTTGCACGCGTGAAGGCTACGCTATCCTGGAAAATTACCGGGCCACTGCGGGCCACCTGGAACCTCCTGAGAAGAAAGTCCTGAGTGAAAATGGAAGGCACGGACATTTCGCAGCTGAAGGCAGGGGATCAACACTATTTGGCGTATGTTGGCCCCCCCGACCAATATGATTTTATGGGCGCGACACAGTTCCGCCTGCTCTGTACATTAGGCCTGCGCGCAAATCATTCCCTGCTGGACTTCGGATGTGGCTCACTTCGAGCTGGCAGGCTATTCCTCAATTATCTGGATGAGGGGCGATATTTTGGAATAGAGCCAAACCAGTGGTTGATAGAGGGAGCCATCAACAAAATGGTTGGGAGAGACCTGGTCGCAATCAAGAAACCGCGCTTTGATTACAACAGCGATTTCATGACAAATGTTTTCTCCGAGAGGTTTGATTTTATTGTTGCCCAGTCTGTCTTCTCTCATGCCAGCGGCGATCTAATCAATATTGCCCTGCATAACTTCAAGGCTTCACTGAAACCCACCGGCATCATTGTTGCCACCTTTTTCAAGGGTGACTCCGACTATGATGGCTCTGGGTGGGTATACCCCGGCTGCGTGAGTTATCGCCATTCGACAATAGAGCGTTTTGCAAAAGAAGCTGGTCTCTTTATTGCCCAACTGCCGTGGTATCACCCTAGGCAAACTTGGTATACCTTTTCAATCGATCAGGGTCGAATTCCCAACAAGTCGATGTTGCAGCACTTGAGCGGGGCAGTGTTGTTTAGCCCTGAGTTTGCCGATAGTTGGGATAAAACCTCAAAAGGTGCGGGATTAATCAGGAAGAGTGCGCCAGGCGTATGGGCGAAGTCCATTAAGAAAGGTTTAAAAAAGCTTATAGAAAAGGGCGGCCCATAGAGATACCTGGCGAAGCGACAGGTTCCCCAAAGAGACTACGATTCTTTCCGGTTACCGAGCCAGGTTCCCAGTACTGCGGCGATACGCTCGCCGGCGTGGCCGTCGCCATAAGGCGAAATGGCCCGGGCCATCTTCAGGTAGTGCGCTTCATCATCGAGCAAGCGGCAAGCCTCTCTGACGATGAATTCCTCGTCGTGTCCCACGAGGACGGCAGTACCCGCGGCGACGGCTTCGGGGCGTTCTGTTTCTTCGCGCAACACAAGGACGGGTTTACCCAGCGCGGGCGCTTCTTCCTGCAATCCGCCGGAGTCGGTCATGACGAAATGGCAGGCTTTCATCAACGCCACCAATTGATCGTAGCCCAGCGGTTCGATCAGCAACACATTCGCCATGCCGGACAACGCCCTCCGCACCGGGCCGGAAACATTGGGATTGGGGTGAACCGGGTAGGCGATGAGAACCTGCGGGTACAGTCCGGCGAGGCGCTTCACAGCAGCGAGAATCTGATCAAGGGGAGCGCCGAAATTTTCCCGCCGGTGACAGGTCAGCAGAATGACCTTGCATCCCTCCCCGACAGGCAGACCATGCACGGGATTTTGCTCGGCCATCCAGCGAACCGCATCGATGACCGTATTCCCCGTGACATGAATGGCGGTATCGGCAACGCCCTCGCGCAGCAGGTTGGCGCGCGCACTCGCCGTGGGGGGAAAGTGCAATGCAGCCAGGCGGGCGACAAAGCTTCGATTCATTTCCTCCGGGAACGGATTGGCGAAATCGCCGGTGCGCAATCCCGCCTCGACATGGCCAAAGGGTATCCGCCGATAAAAGCACGCCAGCGCAGCGGCAAAAACCGTGGTGGTATCACCCTGGGCAAGAACAATGTCCGGACGTTCCGACACCAGTACGTCGTCGATCCCGGTGATCAGGCGCGCCGTCAGGGCGGCCAGCGGCTGGTCGTTGCGCATGATGTCGAGATCGATATCCGGCACGATGCCGAACTGCGCGAGGGTGTCATCCAGCATTTCCCGGTGTTGCGCAGTGGCCAGCATACGAACGTTCGCCCAACGCATCTGCTGCAGCGCCAGGATGACCGGCGCCATCTTGATCACCTCGGGCCGGGTTCCGGCCACACAAAGAATATGGGCTGTCATCTCATTCTCCGGGACGCCGGGCTGTCATGGGCAGGGACCATGGCTGCTGCCAGATAATCCCGAATGTCGGACACGCGGTTCCATGGATGCGAATATCGCAAAACCCGGCTTCCGCCAGATTACCCAAAATACCCGACTCCGAAAATACCCGCATTTCCAGTGTCTGCCCTTCCCCACCGTGGAACACGGGATTATTGAACTCCTGACGCAGCCCATCAACCGTTCGATTGACCAGGATGCGGGTTTCGCCACGCTGCTCAAGGTGGTAGTCATGCAACGCAGGAAAGTGCTCGACCGTGGGTCCTGTTTTTATCCAGGGTACGGTAAAGACAAACACCCCCCCCGGCTTCAGCAATTGCAAGGTGTTATCGAACGCTGCGGCAACCGGGGGCAGCACATGCTCGAAAACATCGGAAGAGATGACGAAATCGCACTGCGATAACCATTGATCTGCCGGTGCAAGGATGTCGAGACGCGGCTCCTGGTGGAGAAAGGTATTGATATATCCGAGACGTCGCGCCAGACGGCCGGCATAAGTCGCCGCGCCACTCATGTCGACGCCGGTGAGATCCTTCCGCAGGGGAATATCCGGGATCGCCAGGCTCTCCCCGAACAACGCTGTCGTCAAGAGATGGACAAGGGAGCGGAGCCTGACCGAAGAGCCGCATCTGCACGTCGGTTCCTCGCGCGTCAGGTGGGACACCTCCGCCCTGGCCATTCGGCCGCAGATATTGCAACGAAACCGCAGTTCGCCCGCCTGTACGGTGCTTAGCCCGTCAATCCGCGCAGCCAGCGCATTGCCAATATCCTTGATCAGGAAAACCGCTTCGCGCAAAGCAGACTTCATCGCCGCGTCACCGGTGCCGGTGCGGAATCCACGCACCCCACTTCGCCTCGTAAATCCGGCGATTCCGCGCCAGGAGTTCCCGCCGGCCTGCACCCAGCTTGCCGAAGGACGCCGAGAGATGATGGCGGACAAACACATCCTCGGCGCAGGCAATCTTCCAGCCTGCCTGCTCTACCCGCCGGCAGTAATCATCATCCTCGAAAAACCCAAGTCCATAAGACTCATCCAGTGGGCCGACGCGCTCATGGACCGCCTGCGGCAACATCACGCAGAAAAACGCGAGGGTCCGGATGGGAAATGTTTCCCCCATGTGCGCCAGCGTATAGGCGCGCGCCCTGCGATGCATTTCATCCGCACTGCGGTAATGGAGGGAGACGCGCGCTTCGTTGCCGATGTTGTCGGTGACCGGGCCGACGATGCCAAGTTCCGGGCTTCGCCGCAAGTGGTTCATCAGGGTGGGCAACCATCCTTGCGTAACTTCGGTGTCATTGTTCAGCATCACGAGATACTCGCCACTGGCGACTGCGAGGCCCTGATTGTTGCCCGCGGCAAAGCCGCAGTTTGCCTCGTTGAGAATAACGATCCGGCGGCCATTGCCACTCGCCCACTGCTGCAAAAACTCCCGGCTGCCATCGGTGGATGCATTGTCCACGACGATCACTTCCCAGTTGCCGTCGTAATGGGTAAAGCGCTCGAGGCTCTCGAGGCATGCGCGCGTCAGGTCGATATTGTTGTGCGTCAGGACGACGATGCTCGCCGAGGGTCTGGGCAGCCGCTCGATCACCGTGGCAAAATCCGCCACGCGATGATGCCAGGTATGTTGCGCAGCAAACCGCCGCCTTGCTGCGGCATCGCCCGGCGCCAGGAGGGAATTGCACAACCTGGTAATGAAGTCATCATGGCTGGCGGCAGTTTCGACCAGATCGCCAAACTGGGCCATTTCAGGAAGATCGACCGCCACGACCGGCTTGCCGGCCGACAGATATTCGTAAATCTTCACCGGGTTGGTGGCAATCGTCAGCGGCATGACCCGAAAAGGCAGCAGGCAAACGTCCATGCCATGAAGATAATGGGGCAGGGATGCATAGCCCACTTCGCCGGTAAATATCACGTTGGGGAGTTCCCCCAACCGTTGCCGCGCCCCGCATTCGTCGGCCCCGACCAGCAGCAACAGGCAATCGGGGAAAGCCCGGGCAACAGTTTCAAGCAAATCGACATCCATCCAGCTCGCAATCGCACCGTAATAACCGATCACGCGCCGGCCTGCCGGATCACGAAAGATCGTGGTGGGTGGCGTTGAAAAGAAATCATGCTCGGCAGCATTGCGCACAATGGAAACGTTTGCGTTGTACGGCATTGCAAAATCATGCAGCCATTGAGACGTGACGACTACCGCATCGGCCTTCCCGAGCAGTTGTCGTTCAAGTACTTCAATGTCGTTCCCGGTATTGTCGAAACCGCCATGGTGATCCAGGCAATCGTAGACCAGCCGGCTGTCCGGCAGTGCTGCCGCCATTCCGGCCCAGTAGGGATGCTGGACGATGGAGACGACATCCCGGCTTCCCGTCCATTCGAGAAAGGCGCTGGTGCTCTCCTTGAGCCGCCGGAAATCCTTAGGATCAGGGGACGCGGCGTAAATCCTGGGGCGACCCTTGACATGAAGTCGGACGTTGAAGAGTCGCCCTTCACGATCCATCTGCTCCAGTTCGAATCCGGCGCGGCGATCATTGATGAAAGCGGTGGAAATATAAAAGACCCTGTGCCCGGATTCGGCAAGTCCGCGCGCCAGATGTTGCGGACGCTGGATGCGAAAACGCCAGTCGATGACACTCCAGAAGAAAATGTCGGCCTTCGTTTGCGCTGGGAGGAGGGGAAACGGATCGCCATGAAACGGTTGAATCCGCTTTTGATGCCATTCCTTCTCGCGCACATACGCGGTATGGACCACGCTTCCCTGAATCAGCGGCAGGACGGGTTCAAGCAGCAACCGGGTGATTTGCCAGCGGGCATGGTCTGACAACGGCAACAATTGCCAGATGCGCTTTATTCCCCTGAGAAAATTCATGACGGTTCCCGCTCGCCTGTCTGTGGCTTCTTGCGAAGCCACAGACTGCCGCCCCCATACAACTGTCCCCCGAGCACCTGATTGACAAGGTTTGGCAGCCGCTCCAATGCGTAGGCGGAACCGAAGATCACCTCAAACTGCCTGGAGTGCATCAGCAGGGCCTGGACAAGATATTGCTCGTTCCAGTGGATACCGAATTCAATGACCCAGCGCTGCGGGTAATCGTTCGGCAAAAAGATGTCGTGAATGTGGATCATCACGCCTGCGCGGAGTCGGGGAAGTATCCTGAAGTAAATGAAATTGACATCGCTGCCCGTCTTGGCTACATGCGATGAGTCGATGAACAGGACATCTCCGGCTTCAAGTACGTCGAACATTTCAAGCGGAACATCCTGTACGCGCTGCTCGATCAACCGGGAAATTCCCGGCACGCTTTCGCGAAGAAAGGGGCGAGGGAAGGGCTCGATGCAGGTAAGGTCCATTCGGCCATCCAGAAAACGCCGATTCGCATCGGCGGCCAGCAGCGAAGAGAACCCCGACCCGATCTCGATCATTCGCTGCGGACGGAATTCGCGCAGGAGTGCAAACAGGATTCTGGAGTCCAGCCAGCTGAACTGGGAGTTCCGGGTATAAAAGATGTCATCCGTCGAATTCTCGGGCAGTTCTTCCGGGTAGTCGTAATACGGCAGGTGCCGGGGCAGAATCTCCGTCAACCAGTGACGCTGACTGGTTTCGTTGAAATCTATGCCGGGCGCCTCGGACACTGCGGGCCAAATCCGCTCCTCATCCCGCTGCAATTCCCCCGGATCGACAACGGGCGAATAAAAATGTCCGTCGACAAAAGCCTTGCGGATGCCGCGGCTTGCGCCAGTACCGCCGCCCGTGCCGTAAAGCAGGATCCGGATCGCTTCTTTCAGTCGCCGCAGCATGTCGTCTGTTCCCTTGGCACCAGTTCAAGTCAGGCGCGGTAATCCGTGCCGCAACAACATCCGCAGCTTATGCGGCAGCCAATCGAACACCGAGAAAAAGTCGGCGCCGGCAGGACGGCTCGTTTGCATGATGGCGTGACGGCCGACCGCCAATAATTTACGGTGCCGGTAGATCGCACCGAAAACCGGTAGATATATCTGCGTCAGGAAGACACTACGGCCTTTCAGGATCGACAACAGCACACCCTCCGTGAGTAGCAGGGCCATGTGGATGGGCAGCATCAGCTGCATGTACGGCCAGGGATAGGTCATCACCATCACGAAAGTCTTGTTGCGTTCTGTTAGCGACCTGCGCCGGAAGGTGGTGGATAACTTTCCCTCTCGCGCCTTTCCGCCACCGAAACTAGCCCCTACGCGATGTCGATAGCCAGAAATACCCAATGCCCGCACCGGATAACCCGCCAGCCGCGCACGGCAGCACAGGTAAAGATCCTCGCCGATCGAGCCGAACCATTCCGGAAAGCCGCCCAATTTATCCCAGAGCACCTTATCGATCCACAGACAAGCACCATGAACCGTACCGACATCGTTACGCATTGGGTCGCGATTCGGCACCGGATTGAGAAACGGGTCTAGCCGGCTGCCGATATCGAGCAATGTTCCTGTCTCGGCATCGTATTGCGGCAGGGTGAGGATAGCCGGGCGGACCAACCGGGCGGCTTCGGCCAGAAACACGGTAAGCGCATCCGGCAGTAACGTTGCATCGTTGTTCAACAGCAGCAGATATTGTCCTTGCGTCGCGGTGGCCATGCGATTGTTGGCAATGCAAAATCCGACGTTTATGCTGCTTTCGATGAGGTGGACGTCGGGATGTTGTGTGCGGATGTGTTCCGCTGAGCCGTCCGTCGAGGCATCGTCATGCACGATGATTTCGAGGGGAACAGCGCAATCCTGGTTGCGCACCGAGGCAATGCAGGCGTCAATCAGGTCGATGCCGTTGTAGTTGGGGATGCAGATGGAAACGCGGGGAGGAGGATTCATGCCTGATCGTTAAGTATCTTACCCAACCCTCGCCAGCCTATTACCTCAACATCCTCACGGCAGTAGCTCAGATCCCCCCCATAGACAATCCATGGTGGCAAGGCATCTTCCTTGGCGAATGACTGCCATTTACGCACCGCGTTTAACCAATCGGCAGCAAAGGTAGCGCCCGACTTGATTTCGATGGCTTGCAGTTTGCCGTCTTTCTCGAAAAGTAGATCAATCTCATGGCCCGTATTGTCACGCCAGAAATAGAGGTCTGCGGGCAGCCCGGCGTTGAAGCGTTGCTTAACCAGTTCGCCGACAACCAGCGTTTCGAACAAGGCACCACGTTGGGCGTGGGTATTCAGCGTGGCGGTATCACGTATGCCGAGTAACCACGCGGCAAAGGCAACATCGAAAAAATACAGCTTGGGGGCTTTGACCAGACGTTTGCCGAAATTGCGGTGGTAAGGCGGCAGCAGAAAGACGATGTAGCTTGCCTCCAGCACGGTGAGCCATTCGCGAGCGGTTACGTGAGAAATGCCACAGTCTGCCGCCAGCGCAGAAAGGTTGAGCAATTGGCCGGTGCACGCGGCGCACAGCTTTACAAAGCGCTGAAAGAGGCCAAGATCGCGCACTGCCAGCAATTGGCGCACATCCCTTTCCAGATAGGTGGTGGCATAGTTGGGAAACCAGTGCTCCGGTGCTAGCAGCCGGTCATACAGCGCCGGGTAACCGCCACGCCAGAGCATCTCATCCAATGTTGCAGGCAACTGCCCTGTATTTGACAGTTCCGTCACGGAAAATGGCAGTAACTGCACCAATCCAACCCGCCCAGCCAAAGATTGGCTGATTCCAGCTAACAGACCGAATTGCTGTGATCCCGTAAGAATGAAGTCACCCATGCGGAGACGGCTATCAACCATGCCCTGAAGGTAAGAAAATAAATCCGGGCAACGCTGTGCTTCGTCAAGAATGGCACCATCGGGAAAACGCGCCAGAAAACCGCGCGGATCACGTGCGGCATACTCCCGCTCTTCAATGTCTTCGAGCGTGATGTAGGCACGGTCCGCAAATACTGCGCGTGCCAAGGTGGTTTTACCAGACTGTCGCGGCCCGGTAAGCGCAATGACCGGAAAGCCTTTGGCCAGGGCTTGCAGGGTTTTCTGTGCGGTGCGTGGAATCATGTAGCGATATTACAGATTGAAGTTAAAGGTTTCAATCTGTAATTTCTATACCCGGAGGCAGTCAGATTTGTCCTGCAACCACGCCCAAGTCTGCTGCAGCCCCGCATCAAGACTCACCTTTGGCACCCACCCCGCCGCACGCAGGCGCGTTATGTCGAGCACCACTCTGGCGACATCGCCAGTGCGGGCGGGGCGGTATTCCACGCGCGGCATACGGCCGCAGACCTTCCCGGCACGGCGGATCAATTCGTTGATGCTGCAGCCTTCCCCGCTGCCGACGTTGTAGGTGCCATTGTCGTCGGGCCGAGCGACGAATAAGGCGCAGGCCGCCGCCACGTCATCCACATAAACATAGTCTCGCACCGCTTCACCGTTGCCCCATATCTCCAGCGGCAGGTCGTGTCGGATGCACTCCAGCACGGTGCGTACCAGGCCGAAGCCCGTGCGTAACGATTGTCCGGGGCCATAGGCATTGGCGGGGCGCAAAGTCGTCACTGCGCATCCTTGGGCGCGGAACGCTTGCAGAAACATTTCCTGCGCCGCCTTGCCGGCCCCGTGATAGGACTGCGGAGACAAGGGCGCATCCTCGGCCACCGGAAGTTTGTCCGGACTACCATAGAGCGTGCCGCCGGAAGAAAGGTAGATCAGATGGATCGCTGGAAACTCCTGCAGCATTTCCAGTAATCCCAGCGTGGGCAGGAGATTGCCGGCCTCCAGGGTCGGACAGCGGGCGGAAACGCCGGGGGTGGTTTCGGAAGCCAGATGAATCACCGTACCGCAAACCGGTAGTAAACGGGCAAGCAATGCGCGGTCTTGCAGATTCCCCGCATGAAACTGGATTGAAGAGAAGTCAGCGCTGGGCCGCCCCAAGCCGACGCCCCCCCCGTGGGGGGCAGCGAGACGAGGTTGCGAGCACGGGGGGCTAATAAAGTCGGCGCTGGCGGGACGGCGTGTCACGACGTGAACTTGCCGTCCCATCGCCGCGAGGTGACATGCCAGCACGGTACCGATGAAACCGCCGCCACCGAGAAGAAGAACCGCGTCACTCATCATGCAGAGACCCTCAACACATCTGCGTAGGCTGTCGCATAGCGTGCAGCGCAGTCGTCCCAAGTGCCAACCGTGGTGCGTGCCCAATCCCGCGCCATCTGGCCCATCCGCTGGTTTTCTTCCGGTAGATCGAGATGCTCAAGTGCGCGGGCGAAATCTTCACGCGTCGCTACCAGGCAACCCGTTTCGCCAGCGCGGATCGCATCACGATGCGCCGGCAAATCGCTGGCGATGACTGGCAGGCCGGCGGCCATCGCCTCCAGAATCACCTGCGGCCGACCCTCGTCATGACAACTCAGGGTCAGCAGGCCAGCCGCCTGAGGGAACCAGATATCGCGCAGTTCTGCCGGATGAGTCGCGCCGTGATAATGCAACCAGGCGGGGATGTGCATCTCTTCCTGCATGGGTCCGAACAGATGCAATTCGCGGGTCGGGCCGAACAGGCCCTCGCCCCATTCGAACAGGGGGCCGATCTTTGCCCGGGTCAGCCGCAGCACCGCGAGCCATCTGGGTGGTGCAGGGATACGTGCCACCTCGAACCAGTGTGCATCGACACCAAATGGAATCGGGCGAATTTCTGCAACGTTGCCGAACCAAGCCGAGAGTTGCGGAGACATCCAGTTGGCATTGGGCGCGAGAATCGTGCGGCGCTGCCTAAACACGCGGCGCAACGCTCGAACCATGCCGGGCAAAGCAAGCAAGCCAAAATCGCTACCCAGCACGGTCACCAGCGCGGGGGTTCGCGTGCCCCACAAAGGCAGAGCATTTTGCAGCCAGTTGACGTGGGCCACATCGGGCCGATGGTGGCGATAGGCGCGCCACAGGCGACGCAACAGACCCACCGCCGCCACGCCACCCGCGCTCCGGTTTGTCCGCAACAAGCTGGCGATACCGCCGCGCCGAGAAAGCGCGCGTAGCCAGTCTGCATCGTCGCCCAGCAACCCGCTTTCCACACCCTCAGGCAAAGTCCCGGGCGGTGCCCACAAGGTCAGTTCTGTTCCTGCGCGTGCGCCCACGGCAACTGCCATGTCGGCGATGAAGCGCCCCTGCCAGTCACGGGCATCAACCGGATACGAGGTGCTCACCATGAACAAGTGCAAGTCAGCCGCCTTGTCCCGGCTCGCGGGGGTCATCGATCCCCTTGTAATGCAGGGCGGAAATCTGCTCCGAAACAATGCCGATGAGGAAAGAGAGGATCGCCGAAATGAACATCAGGGCGCTCATATTGGTGAAGCGCCCCGACGACAAATAGGTATAGGCGTAATAACAAATGCCGGTCAAAAAGAAGCTGGCTGAAATGGGCAGAAACAGTTTCTGCGGCGAATACAACGTGCCGATCTTGATGATGATCAGTAAAAAGCGCACGCCATCGCGCAAGGGACGGATATGACTCCTGCCTTGCCTTTCCAAAGCGTGAATCGGCACATAGGCAACACCGTAGCCGGCACGGAAGAAACTCATCGTGATCGTGGTCGGGTAGGAAAATCCATTCGGAAGCAAGTAGAGAAACTGCCGAAATTTGTTCGCCCGCACGGCACGGAAGCCTGAGGTCAGATCCTCGATTTTCTGCATCACCATCCAGCTGGCGAAGCGGCTGAAAACATCGTTGGCAACGGCCCGATGCACGCCGGCATGCGAGCCGCGCACCCGTGCGCCCACGGCCATGTCGTAGCCCGCGGTAAGCTTTTCCAGCAGACGCGGAATGTCCTCGGCCTGGTGCTGACCATCGCCATCCATGAAGACGATGATCTCGCCCGTCGCCGCACGCGCACCGGTCTTGATGGCGGCACCGTTACCTTTCGGGTAGGGATGAGAAATCACCTGCACACCCGCCGCCGCCGCGATGGCACGGGTCGCGTCCGTCGAACCATCGTCGACGACAATTATTTCGGCGGCAGGAAGCAGCAAGCGCACCTCCGCCAACAGCGTGGCGAGCGGAACCGCCTCGTTGCGCGCGGGGATGACGACGGAAATTTGCTTAGGTGCAAGGGTCACGCGGGCATCCAGGCAGGAGAATACGGTCAGTGTAAGCCATCAGTGGTAGTCGCTCTCGCGTTGATGCCGCAGGGCAAGCACAGTCACCGTGTCTGCATTATCAATCTCGAACAGGGCAACATATCCGGTTGCGCCAAACGGAATAATCAGCTCACGCAAGAAGGGTGAGTCGTGTCCTGCCTTGCGACAGGTGAATGGCGTCAGTTCAAGGATCTGAACGCCACTCTTGATAGCCTGGAGCGCTCGCTCGGCAAGCATCCAGTCGCCATCGTCTCTGGACAGGATAAAATCATAGAGTCGGAGCAAATCGGTTTCTGCCTCTTGCGTAAACCGTACCCGGTAAGTCACCGGGGAATCCTGGCCACGGATTTTGCTTTCTCCAGCATGTCTGCCAACCGATTTACGACGACATCGGCAGCGATATAAACACCTGTATGTTGCGCGGTATCGCGCGAGGCCAGGCCACGCGCAATGAACTCGCGCTGCGCCTGACGAAGTTCTATCGTGGTTCGAATGGCCTGCGCAACGAAGCCGGAAAGGCTTTCGCCCTCCTGCAAAACGCTCTCGGCCGAGAGTCGGAGCTCAGGATCGACGCGCAATGATGGGATAGTTGCTGTTTTCATTTTTCGCCTCAGGTGCGTTGCATTTGCAACGCAGTATGCCTGCACACGCATCACGTGGCAAGTATCACTTTCCAACGCACCTTGCTGATCCGGCCGAGTCGAGACAATCTTTGAGCATGGCTGCCGTTTCCCTTTCGGAATTGACAAGACCCTCGTCCCCCAGGCGATCCAGCAACACGTGCGCTTCGTCGCGATGCCCCTGTAGAAAGGCCAGTTGCGCCCGCTTGAGTTGGTTACTCGGGTTATAGGGCGCGATGGCCAGCGATTTGTCCAGTTCTGCCTGGGCTGCTGGCAGATCCCGCACGGTCAAGGTCAGGTAGTCGGCCAGCCAGGAATGCAAGATGGCACGCGAGGAAAGTGTTGTGGTTGGATTTGCACCGGCGGCGGCAAACAACCGTTCAACTTCAGAGCGAGACAGACAAAGCGTACCCGCATTCGACATTTCCTTGATGCCAAACAGCACGCTGCGATCACCGGGTCCGAAGGGGGACTCACGCAAACGGCGGGACAATTGGTCAATCCACTCGCTCTCTGCGGGCCGCCCGACAGAACAATTCAGATGGATCAGACCGAGCCAGGAAGATTTGAAATCGGGGTCAAGTTTTCCTGCCTGCTCATAATGGCTTCGGGCGAAAGAGTATTGCGGAGAATCGGCTGAGACCATCTCCAGACGAGCAACCAGGGCGCGGCCAGCCTCATAGTTCGTCCGCGCAGATTCTCGGTGATACTGCGACTCGATTTGGGTGCGCCTGATTTCGTCACCGAATTGGTGTGCGCGCAGGGTAGTGACGAGAACCGAATACCCAAGCAGTCCCAGTATAAGCACCATCCCCAGCGTTTTTTGCCAACCGGGGTGCGCAAGAGCGCGTTCCAGCGCCCATCCTCCGATCAACGCCACACCAAATAAAGGCAGGTAGTTGCGATGTTCGTGAGCAATTTCCAGCGGCAAGATCGTTGATTCAAGGATGTGCCCGACCAGGAACCAAGCGATGCCGAACGACAATAGCGGTGCCTGCCGACGTGTGCGCCACGCCACCCAGACCAGACCGATCAGACCGAGCCAGGCGGGAAAAGTTGTCCAGGGTTCGACCAAACTGGTCGATAGTGCGATGTCGTCGTGATATAGACCAAAAGCTTCGAGGCGTGGGAAGATGATCAGCCCCAGATAGAACCACAGCACCCGGCCCTCGGTGAGCACCCGCTCGGTAAGCGAAAAGCTGCGCATGCCATAGCCGGCCCATAGCCATTGACCGGATGGTGAAACTGCGTAAACAAGACCCGCCGCAAAACCCAGGCCGACAACGGCGCTGAGAACGCGGGCAAAGCCATCCAGATAACCACTCTTGTTTCGCCTGACGATGAGTTCCCAAGCCAGCACGAACAGCGGAAACAATGCCCCCGTTTCCTTGCTGAAAAATGCCAGTGGCCAGAACAGGCACCAGGCCACCATCAGCCAGACCGCGCCGGCACGCCCCCCACGCTCGCGCCCGACGATGTGCAGAAAAAATCCCGCCAGCACGAACAGCGCGGAAAGGCTGGTCATACGCTGGACGACATACAGCACCGAAGTCAATTGGATGGGGCTCAGAAGCCAAAGCGCTGCCACCAAGCCTGCGAAAACAGGCGCGATCAGTAAACGCCGCGCGGTGAAAAAGACCAGGCTGCCGGCAAGCAGATGAATGACGAGATTGGTGAGCTTGAAGGCAAAGGGATCGAAGCCGCTGAAATAGTGGTTCAGCGCAAAACTCAGTTGGGCGACAGGCCGACCTGACGGGCCAGAGATGCCAGAATTCCATGCTTCTTGTAAGGCCGGCAGGGAAAACTCAGTCAGTCCTAAGCTCTCGACGTAAAGAATATTCGCGGCATCGTCGAAGAAAAAGCTGCCGTAAAGACCATTCCAGAAAACAGCCACGCAGACAGCCAACACCAGCCCGGCAGACACTAATTGCTTTGCAAGCCTAAGCACCCGATACCACCAATAAGAGAAATTCGGCGGGGCGCATCACGGTAACACCTTCGATGCTCTGTCCATAAAGCGCACCAAAGTGCTGACGATCCCCGGTGAGCAAGTGGGTGGCTTTGGCACGGATTGTGGACAGGAGGATAGGCCGGTCTTTTTCTGGAAGTACCACCCCTACGGGTAGATATCCCACGGCGATATCAGCAACGAGCCGCACGTTCGTGACCAGTTGTTCGAGTCGTCGTTGCTGCTCTGGCAAAGGCAAATTACGCCGTGCCTCTTCGCAAGCGTAGCGCGAACTCAAGAGTTCAATTTGCTTGAGCGTCCATAATTGCGTCAACCCGGCCTCGGCCCGCCATGCTGCAGAAAACAGCACGTTGGCATCGAGAAATACGCGCTTCATGGTGCCGGAGGCTGATGGTCAATGCTGTCGGGGTCGATCCCCATCTTTCGTACGGACTCTCGTGCTGCAGCATAGTCAGCTGCGTCTAGGGCATTTTCCAGTAACAGGGCAGCCTGCCGTTCCGGGGGGTAAATTTCAACCGCCAAGGCGACAGCCGGCCGGATGGTAATCCCGTCTGCAGAGTCCTCGATCATGAGCAGCTCGCCTTCGTTGAGCCCCAACTTGCGACGTATGGGTGCCGGGATAACCAAGGTGCCGTTACGGCCCATCTTGATTGTATCGAGCATGGCGATTGTCCTGTAATTTATGGTATTCAGAATTTACGCTTGATTTTTCCACAAGGCAACGATGTAGACGTAAAGCGGTTACCACATTGGAAAATACAGCTTCAGCGGTTGTTCCCGGCAAGCCGTAAAACCGTATCCGGCGTAGAACTTCGCGGCCAGATCGTCCTTGGCGTCGACAAAAATGCCGGCGCTGCCCACTGACAATGCGGCGTTACGCGAGCGTGTCACTGCGTTAGCCAGCAAGAGTTGCCCGAGCCCCTGGCCCTGCAGGTCTGAACGAATCGCCAGCCTGCCCAGGCGAGTTACGGGAATTTGACGCGGATAGCGCTTGGCAAGCTCGGGTGCCAAATCGTCTGCCAGTACGAACGCCGATGCCAACGCAAAATAGCCGAGGATGCTGAATTCCGTAATGTCATCATAACCGGCGATGCAATAGCTCACCACCACATCCGCACTCGATGGAACAGCGACGAAGGTCCGCGATATACCTTTCGCCTGGTGTTGCAATGCGGTTTGTCGAAGCCAGAGATTAAGGGCCTCGACACCGCAATCAAACCCGCTTCGATCGTGGTTGCCAGTTAAAGCTTGTACCTTCATCATCCTGTTTCGCATCCTCGTGACCTTGCAGCGCCGCCATCAACCGCGCATTCGGCGGGGGTGGATTTTCCAGTGCCCGAATGAATATCTCAGCATCCCGAGCGGACAAGCGAATCACCCGCTCCTGATCGATGATGCGTTCGGCCTCGCGCAGGGCAGTTTGAACCATGAATTGATTGACGGTGGCACCGACCATTGCGGCGGCCAGTTCCAGTGTTTCTTGCACCTGTACCGGTACCCGGGCCGTCACTCTTCCTCGCTCTGCGGTTGTGGCAGTCATTGGCGTCTCCTCTGTTAATAGCACAACTATAGCTCAATGGTGCCATTATGTCACCAGCCGAATGCCGCGAAAAAGTCGGCGTTGGCGAGACGGCACGTGGATATGCCTACCCCCGCTGTTTGTAAGTTTGAACTACAATTAGCCGCATGATCACCAGAGACGCAGAAATCGCCCTTCGTGAGCTTGCCCGGGGTTACCCGGTGCTGGCGCTTACGGGGCCTAGGCAATCCGGCAAAACGACACTGGCACGAGCGGTTTTTTCTTCTCACCCCTATGTGTCGCTGGAAAACCCCACGCAACGCGAGTTTGCACAAACCGATCCCCAAGGGTTTCTCGAAAAGTATGCCGCAGGTGCCATTATCGACGAAGCCCAGCGCTGCCCGGAGCTCTTCTCCTGGCTGCAAGGTGTGGTGGATGAGCAGCAACGTCCGGCGCATTTCATTCTCACCGGATCGCAGCAATTCGGCCTGCTTTCCGGCATCACGCAAAGTCTGGCGGGGCGCGTCGCCATGCTCAACCTGCTGCCTTTCAGCGCCAGCGAATTGCGTCGTGCAGACCTACTGCCGGCCACACTTGACGCTGCCATCTGCAAGGGTTCCTATCCTCCGGTCTTTGACCGAAACCTCGACCCGAGCGTCTGGTATGCCAACTATGTCCAGACCTATATCGAACGCGATGTCCGGCAACTGATCAATGTGCGCGACCTGGCGCAGTTCCAGCGTTTCCTGCGTCTATGCGCGGGTCGCACCGGGCAGTTGCTTAACCTCAGTGCATTAGGTGACGAGGCGGACATCAGCCATAACACTGCGCGCGAGTGGATATCGGTGCTGGAAGCCAGCTTTATCATCCACCGCCTGCCGCCACATCATCGCAACTTTAACAAGCGACTGGTCAAAACGCCCAAGCTCTATTTCCACGACGCCGGACTTGCCGCATGGTTACTGGGAATAGAAAGCCCGGCGCAGCTGAATACTCACCCCCAACGCGGCACACTCTTCGAAACCTGGGTGGTAGCCGAATACCTGAAGAAGCGGCTAAACACCGCCCGCCCATCCAACCTGAGCTTTTGGCGCGACAGATCTGGCCACGAAGTCGATTTGCTGATCGAGCAAGGCGGGCAACTCCAGGCAGTCGAGATCAAATCGGGCGCAACACCCGGCCAGGACGCCATGCGCGGACTCGAAAAATGGCGTCAGCTTGCCGGGGAAGATGCCGGTCGCCCTTGCCTGGTCTATGGCGGCAGCGAAGCGCAAAGCCGCAGCGATATTGAAATACTGCCGTGGCGCGAACTATGACCCACAAGGTTTCATCGAAATGCGAGTCTCCTTGGGGTGCTTTTGGGTATGCCACAAAACATATGACGTAAAAAAACCCCTGCCGGAGCGGGGCTTGTGTTGCAGAGGGCAATCCGATTAAACCGTGGGTGTCCCCTATTTATTTTTCACTTAACCACGCTGGAATGTCACGTTGTCCATGCAAAACGCGCCAGACATCGATGTGATCCTCACGCTCGATGTAGAACACCAGATGTGGGTAATGTGTCAGCGACCAGGAGCGTAGGCCAGGAAGGTTCAATTCGTGGGCGTAGCGCGGTGATCCAGTGGCGGGATGGCGTCCGATATGCGAGTAGGCCTGCTCCAAGGCTTTGATGAAGCCCAGAGCGGCTTGTTCAGCGTTGGCGCCCAGGTAGTGCTCAATCGCTTCGTCCACATCCCGGTTGGCCAAC
>CAIYZZ010000152.1 GCA_903930805.1 uncultured Rhodocyclaceae bacterium
CGGTTGGCGTGCGCCACTGCACATAACCGTTGAAGGCGGTCACCAGGACGAGCACTGCGAACATGGGAAGTAGTGGTAAGGCGACATCGAGCAAAGTCGGTGCTGACAATACGGCGAGTGTGATCGCAGCCAACAGCCACCAGCGCAAAATTACTGCGCGGTGCTGGTTCAGCCGCAAATCGGAATTGGCATCAAGAGAAGTAATACTGCCCATCGGCGGATTATCCAATACTGATCATGAAATGATGCGCTCATGGGGTGCGGCAATACGTCACACCGCCGAACAACGGTAAGTTCTAGACGGCGAACTCTGACGCCAGAGCATTCCTTGATGTGCGGGTATCAACCCAGATATTTGAGATGACTGCCGCAACCTGCGCGGCAGTCGGAGGCGCCAAAACCGGGTACGGGCAAGCTGCCCGGTGTTGCTCGATTGATTGCACACTCTTCATCGACATAACGCCTCACACCGACTACGCAAACTTCCGTCGCTGCCAGCAGATAATCGATGTGCCAGCGCAGGGCTTTCGCGTGCCGCAGATGGCGGGCAACGCGTGCTTCGAAATTGCGCCGAGCCGAGCCGGTATAAACGTAGCGGCCAGCAGGGAATGTGAATTGCCCCAGCCGACCGACGGTCACCCTCACGGGGCGGGTGACTTCGATCAGGAGTTGATAGGTGATGTGAGCCGTCACTCTTCCAGCAAGCTGCGCAACATCCAGGCCGTCTTCTCATGCACTTCCAGGCGCTGCGTCAGCAGGTCGGCGGTCGGCTGGTCATTGGCTTTGTCGATGAGCGGGAAGAGTTCGCGTGCGGTGCGTGCGGTGGCTTCCTGGGCCGCGACGAGCATGCGGATCATTTCGGTCGCTTTTGGCACGCCTTCCGCTTCCTTGATCGAGGCGAGTTTGACGAACTCCTTGTAGGTGCCGGGAGCCGGGTGCCCGAGGGCGCGGATGCGCTCGGCAATGAGGTCAAGGGCATTCCACTGCTCGGTGTATTGCCCCATGAACATCAGGTGCAGGGTGTTGAACATAGGCCCGGTGACGTTCCAGTGAAAGTTGTGCGTCATCAGGTAGAGCGTGTAGCTGTCGGCGAGCAGATGCGATAGCCCCTTGGCGATCTTGGCGCGGTCGGTGTCGCTGATGCCGATGTCGATGCGGGGAGATTTTCTCGTTTTCATGGTGCACTCCTTGTCATGGTTGAATCATGTCGGTGGAGGCATTCTGCGGCACGGGTTATGGTTGCTCCAGTGGATTGTTTCAATCAGTCGAATAGGCAGCGGCTATTTACCCAGCTCATTTGACTGCTTTGGTGCCCGGCAACTTGCAATCGAGCAGGGCCTGGCGCAACAGGTCGATGGCCTGGTGGCGCGGAAAACTGGCGCGCCACACCAGGCCGACACGACGCGTCGGGGTCGGTGCGGCAAACGGCCGCACGCGCAGAAGCGGGTCGTCTTGCGGTAGGTTATCGACGGCTGTGGCGGGCATGACGGTGATGCCGACACCCGAGGCCACCATCAGGCGAATGGTTTCGAGCGACGAGCCTTCCAGTACCTGCGGGCCGCCGGCGCCGGCGCGCGTGCACAGGTCGAGCACCTGGTCGCGAAAGCAGTTGCCGCGACCGAGCATCAGGAGCGGTTCGTCGAGCAACTGCCCGACATCAATGGTTTTGATTTTCGCCCAAGGATGGCTCGTCGGCACCAGGGCGCGAAACGCCTCGTCATACACCGCCTGCGCCACCAGCCCCGGCTCTTGTATTGGCAGGGCCATCACCGCGACATCCAGTTCACCGCTTTTCAGCGATTCAACAAGCTTCGCGGTAAAACTTTCTTCGATCATCAGCGGCATCTTTGGCGCACGCTGTTTGATGAGTGAGACCAGAGGCGGCAGGAGATATGGACCGATGGTGTAAATCGCCCCCAGTCGCAACGGGCCGGCCAGCGGGTCGCCAACGGTAGCGGCAAGTTCCCGGACGCGCGCCGCCTCGGCAAGAACCCGCTCGGCCTGGCGCACAATCGGTTCGCCGGCGGGCGTTACGCTTACCTCGCTTTGGCCGCGTTCAAAGAGGATTACGCCAAGTTCATCCTCAAGTTTCTTGACCGCCACCGACAGTGTCGGCTGCGAAACGTGGCACTTCTCCGCAGCGCGGCCAAAGTGGCGCTCGCGGGCCAGGGCAATGATGTAGCGCAGTTCGGTCAGGGTCATGGTGTCGAAAAGAGAATGGCAGACAAAGCCGATTTTACGCGGCGTAGAATCCGAGCGAACGACAAAGGGGAGTCAGGCGCATGAGCGGTCCGATGGCGGCGGGTTTCGGTCTTGAAGCCGCAGTGCTCGTTTCTGCCCAATCCATTGCCCAGGGGGTGGCGGAAATCGCTGCCGGCATAACGGAGGCAGACCGGCAGGCCGAGGAGAAGCGTCAGCAGCGGCGCGCCGAGCGCCAGCAGATGCGTGCGGCGCGTCAGGCCGGCGCTGAAAAGCGGCAGCGCGATGCAGACGCCCGGGAGGCACTGGCGAACCTGATCGGGGTTGTCGACACGGATTCCCGCACAGAAGTTGCCGAGCGAGTGCGCGCACTCTCTGATGGCGGTGTTTCCTTGCAGGAGCAGTTCTCCGCTTTCCTCGCGCAGGCAAGGCAGGCTGATGTTGCGGATGCACGCGGCGCGCGCCGTGTGCTCGTCGCACGCGTGCTGGAACGGCTGGAACTAGATGCAGAAATTCCACTGCCTGCGGCGCTGGATGCCCTGGCACGGCAGGTCGTTGCCGCAGCGTCGGCCGAGCGCGCAGAGGTGCTGGCGACAGAGTTGCGCCTGCAGGTACAGATTTACAACGAACAACGGGCAGCGGCCACCGCGCAGCGCCAGTTGCAGGAGGCTGCCGCCGTGGTGCTCGAGCAGTCGCTCAAGGACCTGGGTTACGCCATCGAGGAGATTGAGGAAACGCTCTTCGTCGAAGGCGGCGTCACCCATTTTCAGCGGCCGGAATGGGGCGACTACTTCATTCGCCTGCGCATCGATCCAAAACGCCAGGCGATGAACTTCAATGTCGTGCGCGCTGGCACGGCCGGTGAAGATCGCCGCCGCGAGGACATGCTGGCCGAGGAACGCTGGTGCAGCGAGTTTCCACGCCTGTTCGAGACACTGAAAGCGCGCGGCATTCCGATCGATGTCACCCGGCTGTTGCAAGCGGGCGAAGCGCCGGTACAGGTGGTCGATGCATTCAGCCTGCCAGCCAGGAGTTCCGCCGCAGAGTACCGCCACAGCCAAGATAAGCTGATGCAGCTCGACGGCAAATCCGGGCGCTGATCCGGTACCATGACCCACTCATGTTCAAGGAGATTGCATTCATGAAATCCCGCCTGTTTTTCTTGTTGTCGCTGATTGCCACCCTGCTTTCTGGTTGCGGTTATAACCAGATTCAGATGAATGACGAAGCGGTGACGGCCTCCTGGTCTGAAGTTTTGAACCAGTACAAGCGCCGCGCCGATCTCATCCCCAATCTGGTTTCCATCGTCCAGGGTTACGCGGCCCATGAGAAGGAAGTGCTGACCCGGGTGACCGAAGCGCGCGCCAGCGTCGCCGGGATGAAAGCCACCCCGGAACTGATGAATGATCCGGCCGCCTTCGCGGCATTCCAGAAGGCTCAGACCAACCTGGGCGGCGCGCTTTCGCGGCTGCTGGTGGTCGCGGAAAACTATCCGCAATTGAAGGCGGACGCCAACTTCCGCGATTTGCAGGCGCAGGTCGAGGGCACGGAAAACCGCATTACCGTGGCGCGCAACCGCTACATCAAGGCCGTGCAGGAATACAACATTTCGGTTCGCACCTTCCCGAACAACCTGACGGCGAAATTCATGGGCTGGCAGCCCAAGGCCAATTTCACGGTGGAGGATGAAAAGGTCATTTCGACGCCGCCGAGCATCAATTTCGGTGCCACGGCACCAGCGCCGGCACCCGCCAAGTAATTCCTTTCCATGGCGCGCCTGCTGGCGGTTTTTGCCCTCTGCCTGCACGCGCTGCTGGCCGTCGCGGCGGGAGAGGTGGTGTCCATCCCGGCGCTCAAGGCGCGCGTCACGGACCTGACCGCGACGCTCTCGGCCGCTCAGGCAGCCGACCTGGAAGCCAAGCTTGCCGCGTTCGAGGCACGCAAAGGCAGCCAGATTGTGGTGCTCATGTTGCCCAGCACCGCGCCAGAAACCATCGAGGCATTCGGCATCCGCCTGATGGATGTCTGGAAGGTCGGGCATAAGGGCATCGATAACGGCGTGATCCTGATCGTCGCCAAGAACGACCGGCGGCTGCGCATCGAGGTCGGCTACGGCCTCGAAGGTGCCTTGAACGACGCCACCGCGAAAAGGATCATCGACGAGACCATCACCCCCCGCTTCAAGGCCGGTGACTTGCCGGGTGGTATCGACGCCGGCATCGATGCCATCCGGGGCGTGGTTGAGCAGGAACCCTCGTCAGATACGGCACCCGCTGCTGCGGCCACTCCCGCGACGGCCATGCCGGGTGGGGGAGTCCTCAACTTTGACAGCATCGGCGAGAACACTCTCTTGGTCGGCCTGGCGATTCTGGCTATCGGCGGCGCGGCCTTGCGATTTTTTCTGGGCAATCTGCTCGGCTCGGGGCTGGTCGGCAGCCTGACCGCCGGCCTGGGCTGGCTATTCACCGGCACCCTCGTCGGCACGCTGATCGGTGCTGTGGCCGGTTTCCTTATCGCCTTGTTCGGCATGGATCTGTTGTTGAGCGGAATATTCAGCGGGGGCTCATCCCACGGCGGGGGTGGATCGGGTGGCGGATTCAGCGGTGGTGGCGGTGGCGGGGGAGGCGGCGGTGCCTCGGGGAGCTGGTAAATGAAGTTAAAACGAATCCTCATGCACTGGCGACTCTCGCCTTGGCAAGTCCGGCGCCGTTTCAATCGCGCAACCCTGACTGCGATCAAGCAGGCTATCGCCGCTTCGGAACACCAGCACC
>CAIYZZ010000153.1 GCA_903930805.1 uncultured Rhodocyclaceae bacterium
CGAGCTACGCCCGCCACCACGTGAACGTCAACATGGCGCGCGCCAAATTCTCTGCCACCTATGCCAATTCGATCCTTGCCAATATGGAAGCGACCGAGCACGGCTACGACGAAGCGTTGCTGCTCGACGTCGACGGCTTCGTTGCTGAAGGCGCTGGCGAGAACCTCTTCATCGTCAAGGACGGCGTGATCTACGAACCCGAGATCGCCTCGGCACTGATTGGCATCACCCGCGCCACCATCATCGCGCTGGCCGAAGAGCTCGGCTACAAGGTTGTTTCCAAGCGCCTGACGCGCGACGACATCTACATCGCCGATGAAGCATTCTTCACCGGCACCGCCGCCGAAGTCACGCCGATCCGCGAACTCGACGGTCGCCAGATTGGCGCGGGCCATCGTGGCCCGATCACCACCAAGCTGCAGGCCCTGTTTTTTGACGTGGTCAACGGCAAGGTGCCGGCCCGCGCCAACTGGCTCACCCCCATCTGAGGCCACCATGAGCACACCCACCGACAATACCCGCATAGTCGCTGTCACCGCGCACGACCTGCCACTCGCCTGCCCGCGCCCCGACAGCCCCTTGTGGGCAAGGCATCCGCGCGTCTTTCTTGACGTGCTCAAACACGCTGAAGCCACCTGCCCCTACTGCGGCACGCAGTACCGCTTCACGGGCGAGAAACCGAAAGGTCACCACTGAAACTCCTGGTCGTCGCGCCGTCCTGGATCGGCGACACCATCATGATGCAGCCGCTCTTGATGCGGTTGCGGGCGCAACATCCGGACTGCGAAATTCATGTTCTCGCGCCGGCGTGGAGTACTCCTTTACTGGCACGCATGCCGGAAGTTACCGCAGTGATCGAAAACCCCTTCGCCCATGGCGAGTTCAACTGGGCCGGCCGCAAGGCATTGTCACGCCGTCTCGCCAGCGCCGATTTTTCACACGCCTACGTGTTGCCCAATTCATGGAAGTCGGCGCTCGTACCCTACCTCGCCGGAATCCCTCGTCGTACCGGTTATAGCGGTGAAACCCGCTACGTTTTGCTCAACGACCGCCGCACCCTCGACAAGACCGCACTGCCACGCCTCGTCGACCGCTATGCCGCACTGGCCGAGCCAGCCACGAATACCACGCCAGAACCACGCTTGCACTCGACACCAGAACAACAACTCGCCGCACGCACCGCGCTGGGACTGCCGCTTGCCGTTGCCCCGGTCGTCTTTTGTCCCGGTGCCGAATATGGCCCGGCCAAGCGCTGGCCGGTGCGCCACTTTGCTGCTCTGGCCCGAAAAGTCGGCGCTGACAGGACGGCAGTCTGGATCGTCGGATCGGCGAAAGATCAGGAAGTTGGTGACGAAATTGTCCGTCTCGCCGACGGCGCTGCCCTCAATCTCTGCGGGCGAACCAGTCTTGAGCAGGCCATCGACCTGATCGCAAGCGCACGCGCCATCGTCAGTAACGACTCAGGACTGATGCATGTCGCCGCCGCGCTCGACCGGCCGCTCGTCGCACTCTATGGGTCATCCAGCCCCGGCTACACGCCACCGCTTTCGGCACGTGCGACAATCCTGTCGCTCGGCCTCGAATGCAGCCCCTGCTTCAAGCGCGAGTGCCCGCTGGGACATCTGCGTTGCCTCGAAGACCTGACGCCCGAACGCGTGCTTGCCGCCATGCAGGACTGACATGCCAAAAAAACCGATTTTCACCTCGCCCCAGGAGGCCGAAACCGCCTTCTATGAAGCGCTCGAACGCGGCGACCTCGAAGCCATGATGAACGTTTGGTCAGAGGACGATGAGATCGTCTGCGTCCATCCAGGCGGTGCGCGGCTGGCCGGCTACGCGCTGGTGCGCGAGGCTTGGCGGCGCGTCTTCACGGGCGGCTCCCGGCTCAAGGTGCAACTACTCGCGCTCTCCACTGTGCATGGACCATTCACCGCCGTGCATAGCGTCATCGAGCAAATCGGCGTGGTCGGCGAAAAGCATCTATCGGCACCGGTGGTCGCCACCAACGTCTATGTGCGTGGCGCGCTGGGCTGGCGCATGATTGTCCATCACGCCTCGCCCGTACCGCCGGATAGCGTGGGCGATGCGCCACAAGTGCTGCATTGACGATGCGATAATTGCGCCAAAGGAGAGCACCAAGTGAGTTCGATTGCACCAGAAATTTTCAAGGCTTATGACATTCGCGGCATCGTCGGCAAATCGCTGACAACCGCAACTGCAGAAGCAATCGGCCGCAGCCTCGGCACTGAGGCGCGGCGCAAAAACATTCGCACCATCGTCGTCGGTCGCGATGGCCGCCTCTCCGGTCCCAGCCTCGCCGCAGCGCTCGCCAGGGGGATCGCCGCCACCGGCACCGACGTCATCGACATCGGCTGCGTTCCCACGCCGGTCAGCTATTTCGCTGCCCACGAACTTGGCACGCAAAGCTGTGTTTCCGTCACCGGCAGCCACAACCCACCCGACTACAACGGCTTCAAGATGGTGCTCGGTGGCCAGACGCTGCATGGCGCGATGATTCAGGAGCTTTATCGCCGTGCCGCTAGCGCCGACTTTTTGCGGGGCCATGGCAAGATCAGGAAGGCCAATGTGGGCCAGGCCTACCTCGAGCGCATCGTCAGCGACGTGAAACTCACCCGGCCGATGAAGATCGTCGTCGATTGCGGCAACGGCGTCGCCGGCAAACTGGCGCCGGAGTTGTTCCGCCGCATGGGCTGCGAGGTTATCGAACTCTTCTGTGAGATTGATGGCAACTTCCCCAACCACCACCCTGATCCATCCAAACCGGAAAACCTGGCGGACGTGCAGCACGCGCTCAGGGAAACCGATGCTGAACTGGGTCTGGCCTTCGATGGCGATGGCGATCGCCTCGGCGTCGTCACCAAGGATGGTGAGATCATTTATCCCGACCGTCAGCTGATGCTCTTCGCCGCCGACGTGCTGAGCCGCAACCCGGGTGCCACAATCATCTACGACGTCAAGTGTTCGCGCTGGGTGGCGGAGTCGGTGCGCCATCAGGGCGGCCAGCCGCTGATGTGGAACACCGGCCACGCGCTGATCAAGACCAAACTCAAGGAAACCGGCGCACCGCTGGCCGGCGAGATGAGCGGCCACATGTTTTTTCAGGAACGCTGGTTCGGCTTCGACGATGGTCTGTATGCCGGCGCGCGCCTGCTCGAAATCGTTTCGCGCTGGTCCGATGCGAACTGGCCGCTGAAAAACCTGCCCAACGCCATCTCCACCCCGGAACTAAATTTGAAGATGCAGGAGGGCGAACCGCACCGTTTGATTGCCCGCTTGCAGCGGGAAGGCAAATTCCCCGGTGCCCGCGAACTCATCACCATCGACGGCGTACGCGCCGAATATGCCGACGGCTTCGGCCTGGCACGCGCGTCAAACACCACCCCGGTGATCGTGCTGCGCTTCGAGGCTGACAACGCAAAGGCGCTTGCGCGCATCCAGGCCGCATTCAAAACTGCGCTGGAATCCGTCTGGCCCGGACTAACGGTAACCTAATTGGCAGAGAGAATTCCTGACACCCCCGCAGCGCGAAGCGAGCGGGTGAAATGCGCAAAATGCGCGCATTATTTCATCACCTACGACCCCCGTTTTCCCTACGGTTGCCGAGCGATGAACTTCAAGAGCCGCGTGCTGCCGCAAAACGAGGTCGCCAGCCTGACCGGCATGGAATGCCAGACGTATCAGCCGCGTCCGGCAATCGTGGCAAGTCGAAATTGAGCTCGGACAGGCACCTGTGGCGGGCACAAAAAAGCCGCTGTCCTGCAGCGGCTTCATGTATCCTCACGCGTCGTAATCCGTTGGTGCCCAGGAGAGGACTCGAACCTCCACGGTGTTACCCGCTAGTACCTGAAACTAGTGCGTCTACCAATTCCGCCACCTGGGCGGACCCGACTCGCAAGAGGCGCGAATTCTAAAGAAAAAACCATCAATGTCAAACAAACACGGGCAAAAGCCACAAAACCACAAACTATCAAAAATCCGTCTGGCTGATCCAGAGATCGAGCGCGAACGGGCCAAGTACGACCATCCGTTACCCAGCCGCGAATACATTCTGCAAACGCTGGCTGTGCAAGGTGTACCAGTGGGCATCGAACGCCTCTGCCAACTGCTCGACATTGCGGATTTCGAGCGTGAATCGTTCAGCCGCCGCCTGGGTGCAATGGCGCGCGACGCCCAGTTGCTGCAAAACCGCCGCGACGACTGGCTGATACCCGACAAGGCCGACCTGCTCAAGGGTCGCGTGCAGGGGCATCCTGATGGCTTCGGCTTTCTGGTGCGCGAAGATCGCGGCCCCGACCTGTTCCTGGCCGAAAAGGAGATGGACAAGGTGCTGCATGGCGACCATGCCATTGCGCGCGTTGTCGGCGTGGACCGCAAGGGGCGGCCGGAAGGCAAGATCGTCGAAGTCACCGAGCGGGCTAACCGGCAAATTGTCGGGCGGGTGTTTCAGGAGCATGGCGTTTACTTTGTCGTCGCCGAGAATCGCCGCATCAGCCAGGACATTTTGATTGCGCCACCTGAAAAGGGTGATCGCAAAGCGCTCCGGCCGAAAGCCGGCCAGGTGGTGATGGTTGACATCGTCGAGCAACCATCGAAGCAGTCGCAGCCGATCGGCCGCGTCATTGAAATCCTTGGCAACTATGCCGATCCTGGCATGGAAATCGAGATCGCGCTGCGCAAGCACGAACTGCCCTTCGAGTTCTCGAAGGACGCGCTGGCCGAAACGAAGAAACTGCCCGACACCGTGCGCAAGACAGATTGGAAGGGTCGCGAGGACCTGACGCAACTGCCGCTCGTTACCATCGATGGCGAAACGGCGAAGGACTTCGACGACGCCGTGTTTTGCGAACGGCAAGGCAAGGGTTACCGTCTCGTCGTGGCGATTGCCGATGTATCTCACTACGTCGCCGATGGCGGCGCACTTGACGCGGAAGCTCAGCAGCGCGGCAACTCGGTGTATTTCCCGCGCCGCGTGATTCCGATGCTGCCGGAGAAAATATCGAACGGACTCTGCTCACTCAACCCACAGGTCGAGCGCCTCTGCATGGTCTGCGACATGGCGATCTCCGCCACGGGCGCGATCAAGCAATACCGGTTTTATGCCGCAGTGATCTGGTCGCACGCCCGCCTGACATACACGGAAGTCGCCGCAGCGCTCTACAACAAGGATGCCGCAGCACTGGAAAAGATCGGCACCTTGCTGCCCTACCTGGAAAATCTCGACGCGCTTTACCGCCTGCTGGCAAAGGCGCGCGCGAAACGCGGTGCCATCGATTTCGAAACAGTCGAGACGCGCATGGTGTTCGACGACAACGGCAAGATCGCAAATATCGAGCCCTACGAACGCAACGATGCACACCGCGTGATCGAGGAATGCATGCTTGCCGCCAACGTTTGCGCCTCCGACTTTCTCAAGGAGCGGGAACATCCGGCGTTGTATCGCGTCCACGAAGGGCCGACACCCGAGCGACTCACCAAACTGCGCGACTTCCTCGCCACCTTCGGTCTGCAACTGACCGGTGGCGATGATCCGCAGGCGCAGGATTACGCCAAGTTGATCGACAAGATCAAGGGCCGGCCGGATAAGCAACTGCTGCAAACCGTGATGCTGCGCTCGCTGCGCCAGGCAATCTACAGCCCCGACAACGTAGGCCATTTTGGTCTGGCCTACGAGAGCTATACGCACTTCACCTCGCCGATCCGCCGCTACCCAGATCTGCTGATCCATCGCGCCATAAAGTCGGCACTGGCGGGACGGCGCTATGACACCCTGGACTGGGAACAGGTTGGCCTGGCTTGCTCGGCCACTGAGCGCCGTGCCGATGATGCGACACGCGACGTCGAAGCCTGGCTCAAGTGCTGGTACATGCAGGATCGCATCGGCGAAATCTTCACTGGCAGTATCTCGTCGGTGGTGCCCTTTGGCATCTTCGTCGCGCTCGACACGGTATTCGTCGAGGGGCTCGTGCATGTCTCCGATCTCGGTCGTGACTACTTCCACTTCGATGAGAAGGCGCATGCCATGGTCGGCGAACGCACCGGTGCGCGCTACCGATTGTCCGATCGTGTGCGCGTGCAACTGGTGCGGGTTGACCTCGACCAGAACAAGATAGATTTTCGTCTTGCAGAGTCTTAGGTCGTCTTAACTACTGGGGCACTTCAGAAGGGCGCGGCTTTCAACGTGGTGCCAATCAAGCAGGCGGCATAGATTGCCTACCTTCGGCAGTGCTGGCGGTGCCCTCTGCACACTTTCGGCAGATGCAAGCTTTGTCTCGTTTATCTTCAGGCACGGTGGCGAGCACCTCCGCTGGAATGGTCACGCTCATACACCAGCAGTCCGCCTTGGCTCCCGAGCATTCGTTCGGATTGCCGCAGAGAGGGCAGATGCTTGCTGATTGATTTTCATCCATTGCGACTCCACGGTGGTATTGAGTTCGTGCCCGCCCCCTAGCCTCCCCTAGCCTATCCGACGCGGGACTGAATTATTACATCTCAACCCTGGCAGTCAGCGCCTTTGCGTCTATATTGGTCGTATAGGAGATGGCAAATGAAAAAGTTCGTCGTTGCAGTGCTTTTGATCTCAGCAATAAGCGGTGGTGCTTTCGCTGATCACGGGTATCGTGCGCCTGCCTACAATCGTTACCATCACGGGGGCGGATACCATTCCGATTGGGTGGGGCCACTTCTGTTCTTCGGCCTCACAGCAGCCGCGTTAGCTGCAGCGACCCAACAACCACCCCCGGAGCCAGCGTATGTGCTGCCTGCCCCTGTGGTGGCGGCTCCCCAAGTCGCCCCGCAAGCAACTCCCGTAGGGGTGTGGTACTTCTGCCGATCATCGGGACAGTACTACCCCTATGTCAGATCCTGCTCTGAGGCTTGGGAACCAGTCCCCTCCAGTCCGGAATAAGTCCCGAGTACAAGGTAAGGAAGCCCGAGCCCGAGCGCCATGACGAAGAAAAGCGAGAAGCCAAAAACCATGTTTTGTTGCATACTTACAAAGGCAAGAAGCGCGAGCACCGCAGGTCCCATGCACGGTGCCGCAACAATCCCCACCAGAAGCCCGGAAATAAAAAAGCTGGCAAGAG
>CAIYZZ010000154.1 GCA_903930805.1 uncultured Rhodocyclaceae bacterium
CCGCAACTGAACGCGACGCACTTGACGCGCTCGCCGCTGCGGGCACCCCTCCCGGCATCTCCGCCATCAGCCTGTGGGAAGCACAGATGCTGGTCGCCAAGGGGCGCCTCGAACTCGACAGCCCGTTGACCCACTGGCTGCCCACGGCGGCGGCACCTGAAACGGTTTCGCTCCTGCCCATGGACGTGAGTGTGATTCTCGCGCTGGACGATCTGCCCAAGGGATTTCATGGCGATCCGGCCGACCGCATCATCGTCGCCACGGCGCGTGCACATGGCCAGGCGCTGGCGACACGGCGCATTCACTCCACCACATAGCGCAAGCTCTTCATCCCGCCGCACAAGGTGTAGCGAATCCTTACTGGCAGCACCTCGCCCTTGCGCACCTCGCGCGGCGCGATGGGCAGGATCAGCGGATAGCTGTAGGCGTAGCTCGCGCCCAGCGTCGAGCCGTCCCAGAACGTCGTTTCACCGCTCAAACGCAGGCCGTTGAGGCGGCCTTTCTTCCGCACTTCCAGCGTCAGGCGCTGATTCACTTTCCGGTCGGTGACGGGCTTGGCGAAATTGACATCGGAGATCAGCTGCTTGTCCGAAAGTGCTCTGGATTTCAGCCCGGGCATGCCCGAATATTCGTAGCGCACCAAAGGGAAATCGAAGCCGTAATACGTCTCGGGGTTGTGCACCAGATCGACGAAGCTCCGGTAGCGGCTGAGCAGCACGCGCGTACTTCGCTTGGCGAAGCGCAGCATGTTATTCATCGCCGGCACCTGCAGTTCCTCGACCAGTGCCGTGGCAATCATCTCGCCGATGATCACATCCACCTTCTCTGGCAGAGCGACCTTGCACACGTCGCCCTGCACCAGCGTGATCTTGTCGGCCAGCCCATTGGCGCGGAAGATGCCTTCGAGCGTGACGATGTTGTTGCGGTCGAACTCCACCGCATACACCCGTTTCGCCCCCCCCCGCGCTGCCAGCATCGCCAGCACCCCCGAGCCGGCGCCCATGTCCACCACCACGTCGCCGGGACGCACGGTCTTGGCGATGGCGGCGGCAAAGGCCTGTGTGCGTTCTTCGTCGATCAGGCAATTGAAGACGCCCTCGGTCATTGACCAGTAATCGTTGGGGCTTGCCATTCGTGGAGTCTCCTGCAAGAAAGTCAGTAAGTTGAGATTTGTTGGCAACGCCGGCAATCGGTGCCCGGAATGGCAATTGACGGACAGAACATTCTCATTGCTGCCGCACCGCAGACCGTGGCACTTTGCGCTGACGCGCCGATGGGTGCCTTGACATCGCTGCCGCATCGATCAAGTGAAGTAACGATGTACCAAATGAGCGCACACGCTATCGCTATATTGAACACCTGGAAGGGGATAACTGCCCACCAACGCTGACCTGACGGAGATTGCTTTCCAGCCGGGTGTGGCACCTTATCGATCGCGAATAATTTATGCAGGCAATCAAGGTTGGCGTTCTGCATGTCACGGGAATAACCTGTTCGCTTCGCGATCTGCCAATGCCAGAACAGACTGATCCCGAATATCAAGCCAATGGCCACGATACATGCAAAGGCTAATCCGGCCATCGACGGCCGAGCGGGATCATATGCCGCCGCGAAACCGGAGATCACCAACGCATAGCCTGCGTAGGTCTGAAAGGCGACCCGCCACTCCATGTCTCTGGCGCTGAAGAAACTTCGTTCGTACTCCTCCGCCCGCAACTTGTAGAGGTCAAATTGCCGTTGCAATTTGTCCCCGTCTTCGATACTCGGCGGCGGCTCTTGCGGCTCTTCGGGTTTGGGTGTGTCAGGCATTTATCTTCTCCTTGGCAGAATTTCTTGCTCGACGTGTCATGTTGAGCTTGGGTCCGATGTTGTCGCTATAAGTGACAGAGGGTTTTCAAAACTCGGCGCTGGCAAGACGGCGGCAATGTGGCGGCGCAACTCGGCGGAAAAATACTTTGCTTTGTCTGGATCATTCACCAGCATCTGCCAGTCGCGCCCCGTCACCACCCCACGACAACCCGCTGCACCACAGCGGCAGCGCATCCTGAACTTCGGATTGCTCTCGCCGAAGGCGTAATCCCAGCACAACTCCTCGCCGCGCTGGATGGCGCGCATCGCAACAAAGTCTTCGGCGGCGTTGAAGCCGACATTGGGCTGGCAGCTATGGTTCATCTGCCAGGCCACCGAGATGTAGTTGAGGTCGGCGGGGGCGAGCAAGCCTTCCGGCGTGCCGACACAGTAGCCCTTGAGCTTGCGTTTCGTGGTCGCATCGAGTGCATCGAACACCGGCCACGCCAGCAAGCGCACATCGGCGAAATGCTCGGCGGGAACGATGACGGCATCCTTGGCAAAGCGTCGCGTGGCGAAGACGCCGATTTCACCCGGCAGGATGATCGATGGTTTGATTTCAATGCTGACTGCCGGGTAGGTCTGCGTGGGGGGGGGAAGGGGCGGGGGAGGGGTCGCATATGGAAGCCTTTCGCTGGAAAGTCGGTGCTGGCGGGACGGCGCAGGGTGCGGTAGCAGGGCATTTGTCGATCTCATCCTGCAAATACGGCTGAAACCAGCCGCGATACTTCGCTTGCAGTTCCGCGATCCGCCAGTCGTTGTCGGTAACCACACCACGGCAGGTCGGCGCGCCGCACAGGCAGGCGAGTTTGTAGGCGGGGCCGCCTTTGGCGTGGTACAGCACCATCGCATAGTCGATGGTGACTTGCTCGCCTTTGCGTATCGTGCGCATGGCGTGGATCGCGATCTGGCCCTTGAAGCCGGCATTGGGTTCGCAACTGTGGTTGAGGAAATTTTCCCCGCCCCATTCCGCCGTCCGGGTGGAGCAGATCACCAGATTCCTGGCGATCTGCACGCCGTTGTCGCTCAGCTTGCCGGCGAGTCGGGATTCCTGCTCGACGGTCAGGATGTAGCCGCCGAAAATCAGCAGGCACTCGCCCGCCCGGATGGTGCGCACCGCGTACAGGCCGTCGCCGTGCGTGCCCGTGGCGCGGGATTCGACGTGGGGATGGAGCCAGTGGAATGAGTAGTCGCTATGGGTCATCGATGGGTGGCCTCAGGCCTCGCTCACGGTGTATTTGTTCAGGAAGTGGCACGGCTCGTATTTCTTCTTCGAGTGGCGCAGGCCCGGCAGTCCGAGGTCTTGCTCCCAGTTGTAGTGCTTGATGCCTTTGGCCTGCAAGACCCTGGCTTCTTCCCAATAGAGGACATCGCACACGCCGGGATGAAAGGCGTTGTCGGTCTTCGAGAAATGGACGAGGGCGGTGTCGTGGCGCATCAGCTCGAACGAGGAGAACCCGACCAGGCCCGCATCGGCATACAGCGCGACGACTTCGATTGCGGCGGACAAGTGCAGGAGGCGCTCGAAGGCGCGGTATTCGTTGCTGGCGTCGGGTGCGGCGCCGTTCTTGCGCCGTGCCCAGGTCATGAATAGCGCCCGGTATTCCACCGCATCGATCAAGGCCAGGGGCTGGTGGCGGATCGCGTAGTCCGGGTAGCGGGCGGCGAACTGGCGAATCCGGTTGCGCGAGCGGCGCCCCACCCACTGGTGCATACCAGCCAGATGATCGACCGCATAGACGTAATCGCTCGCGTCATGATCCTGCATCACGGCAAAGCCGTGGGCGGCGAGACCCTGCGCGACTTCCTCCGGGATGAAGCGCAGGGCGGCAGTGTTGAATGTGGTTGTCGCCAGAGCCAGCAGGGCGCTGGCGGTTTCCGTAATGCGCTGCTGGCCGATGAAGGTGAGGAACGGGGTTTCGTTCAGATAGTCGATGAACTGCACGACGATGTTGCCGTGCAGGCGGGACAGGCGCATCGCGCCTTGCGTGTCCCACGCGTACATGTTGGTGAAGTTGAAGTCGGAATAGGGTGGGAACCCTTGTCCCGCCGCATCGATGGCGGCGCGGTCGGCAAGTTCAAGCGGCTTGAAATCTGGAAACAGGGGAATCATGCGCCGCAGCGGACCATTAAGTGAAATGAGATTTACGCAAATTACGTAAATCATTGTATCGCTTAATTGATAATTACGCTGATTGCGTAATTTGACGGCATGACTCAAGCGAAAATCGAATTCGCCAAGCGTTTGCATGACGCACTGGCGCGCACTGGCGTTGCGGCCAAGCCGGCCGTGATCGAACGGGAATTCAACCAGCGTTACTGGGGCAAGCCGGTGACACTGCATGCCGTGCGTTATTGGCTACGCGGCGAGAGCATTCCTACTCATGACAAGATTCTCTGTCTTGCCGAATGGCTGGGTGTGGAGCCCTCGGTGTTGCGTTATGGAGAAGGCGTGGTCGCGCGCGTGCGTGAGCGCCGCAAGACCTGGGATGAAGGCGTCGGCTATCAGGAGCGGGAGATTTTTGAGCTGTTCCTCAAGCTGCCGGTGCCGCAGCGCAAGGTGGCGCGCGAGGTGATTCTGGCACTGGCGCGGGCGAACGCGATCCTGCCAATGGAGCGCCCCGGCTGAAATAGAATCGGCGGGTATCCGGATAGAAGGACTCGCCATGCCAGACAAAAAAATAGCCGCGCAGCATCACGCCACTTTCGAGAACATTCGTCATATCGACGCGGAGGGCAACGAATACTGGCTGGCCAGACAGATTGCCAAGGTGCTCGAATATTCAGAATTTCGGCACTTCCAGCCTGTGATCGAACGGGCACGCGAGGCTTGTCTGAACAGTGCGCAACCTGTCGTCGACCATTTCGAGGATGTGCTCGCAATGGTCGACATCGGTTCCGGTGCGAAGCGCGAGGTCGCCGATGTGCGCCTTTCCCGTTACGCCTGCTACCTGATCGTACAGAACGGCGATCCATCCAAGCCCGTGATCGCCAATGGTCAAACCTATTTCGCCATGCAGACACGACGGCAGGAACTGGCCGACGACGAGAAGTTCGCGCGGCTTCCGTGCTACGCAGACCGAGGAGAAGCTGAAGCGCGACAAGGTGCGCGGCAAGCAGAACGCCAACCAGACCCACTTCGAGGTGGGGAAGAAGGTGCGCCAGACGATTCGCGAACTGGGCGGCACTATGCCGGAAGCCTTGCCGACACCGGAGGCAAGCATCAAACAGATCGAAAGCGCCAAGAAGAAGTTGGCGAAGAAGTAGCCGTGGCCGGCATGGAAAAGTCGGCTCTGGCAGGACGGCACCTATTGTTTTCGTGTGGCATATTGACGTACACTTAGCCAAATAGATAGGAGCCACCCCATGACCACCGCGACCCTAGAAGTCCGCTCCACCCGTGCTGCCGAAAGCGCCCGCATCAACCTGCGTACTAGCCCCGAGGCGAAAGCCCTGATCGAGCGCGCTGCTGCGCTGATGGGTACCACCGTTTCCGGCTTCATGCTGCAAAACGCCTACGAGGCGGCGCGGCGAGTCGTTAACGATAACGACACGCTGGTGCTCTCCCAGCAGGCGTTCGAGGCTTTTATTACCGCTTGCAAAAACCCGTCCGAACCAAACGAGGCATTGCGTGCATTGATGGCGCGCCGCTAAATGCCATCGCGCATCGAGCTGCTGGAGGCGAGACATCGGCGCGATGAATTCGACTGTGGCAGCGATGCGTTAAACGATTTTCTGCGCTATCGGGCAGGACAGCAACAGCGTCGAGGATTTGGCAAAACTTATGTGGCGCTGGCGGACAACGGAACGGATGTCATCGGCTTTGTGACGGTGAGCGTTGGCCAAGTCGAAGCCGAGGCATTACCCGCGCACTTGAAGCTGCCGCGTCATCCGGCACCTATGTTGCGCATCGGACGCTTGGCGGTGGACAAACGGGAGCAGGGTAAGGGGATGGGCCAGAATTTGTTGGTGTTTGCGTTGCGTCTGGCGCTGGAATTTTCCGAGCGCATCGGTTTGTATGCCGTGGTGGTGGATGCCAAGGATGCCCAAGTCGCCGGGTTCTATCGGCGCTTGCATTTCGAGCCGACGCTGGACGACGAGTTGTGCCTGTTCCTGCCCTTGTCGAGACTGGCGAAAACGCGCGCGGGTCGATGAGGTTCGATGTGGAAGCCCGCCGGGCCGCCCGTCCGGCGATTAGCTATGACGAGGCGCTGCCCATCAACGTGCGTCGCGCCGAGATCGCGGCGGCGATCGAGAAGCACCAGGTCGTCGTCATCTGCGGCGAAACCGG
>CAIYZZ010000155.1 GCA_903930805.1 uncultured Rhodocyclaceae bacterium
GGCATCGGGTCACGCTTGCCGAGAACGGGCAGGAGGCACTCGATCTGACCGAGACGAAGCATTTCGATGCGGTGCTGATGGATATGCAGATGCCGGTGATGGGCGGTATCGAGGCAACGCAACGTTTGCGTGCGCGCGAAACCGAGCGTGGCCTGGCGCGACATTTCATCGTCGCCATGACTGCCAATGCCATGCAGGGCGACCGTGAGGCCTGTCTCGCCGCTGGCATGGATGACTACATTGCCAAGCCGATCAAGGCGGCTGACCTCGCCGCCAAATTGAGTACGATCGTCACTCTCAATCCGGTTGAATCGTCCCCCGTTGCCATGCCGACCAGCGTTTTCGATTACGCCAGTGCTCTGGTTGCCATGGATGCCGAAATCATCGAGATCATCCTGCCGGCTTTTCTCGAACATTACCCTAAGGATCTCAAGGAACTCGAGCGGGCGCTCGCACTGGGTGACACCCATGCCGCACACCGTCACGCCCATGCGCTGAAAGGCACGCTGGCCGCCTTCGGCGCCGCGCCGGCAGAGCGCCGTGCCGCTGAAATCGAGAGCCTCAGCAAGATGGGGCAAAGTGCGGGTACGGAGGATTTGTTTCATGCATTGCGGCGCGAGGTTGAAACTTTGGCCGAGGTTCTGCGCGCCCGACCGAAATAATCGCGGCACGACGTGTAACCGGCCGTCCCGCCAGCGCCGAATTTTTCGGCCAATCAAGGTGTGACGGATATGCTTACCAGCGTGTCAGCACCGGGTATTGCGCAATCAACGGGTCGGGCGTGAGGATGATCATCTGGTTGGTGATGGCCTGGCAGATGAGTATGCGGTCGAAGGGGTCGTGATGGATGGGGGGCAGCTTGGCCAACACGAAACTGTCTTCCTCCCGAATCGGCAGGACATCAATGCCGTGCCGACGGCGCGCCTCGGGGATGAAATCTGCGGGAGGCATATTGTTGGGTAGGCGTAGCTTGCCGGAGCGATGCTTGATGGCAATTTCCCAAGTCGAGGCGACAGAGAGAAAAACCTCGTTGTCCGGGTTTTCGTAAAGCGCCAGCATGCCGGAGGCGAGTTTCCGTGGCGCGGTCGTCAGCCAGATCAATGCGCAGGTATCGAGCAGCAGTTTCACTTGTTGCCCGTGTTGTATGTGGCAACGGCTTCAGCGGCTTTCAGGGCCTGTTCGTTTTCCGCGAAGCTATCCAGGAAAGGATCCGGCAACTCGCCGTTGAAGGCTTTGAGCAGTTCGTCCGGTAACGGTTCGAAGAAACTGTCCGGTATTTCGTAACCCTCTTCGATTGGTCCCATGCCCACTGGTCGCGGCTCCTTGCGTGGTTTCGGCAATGGGACGATCTGGGCCACCGGGACATTGCGGCGGCAAATTTGCACGGACTCTCCCGCTTCCACAGCGGCCAGGTATTCGGAAAGCTTGGCTTTGGCCTCATGAATGTTGATCGTAATCATGACCTACCTCTTGCTCATGAACATGACCAACTATATGGCTATATTTATAACATGTCCAGAAATATCCCGTCCCGCCAGCGCCGACTTTTCTACTCCTCCGCCAATTCACCCAACAGCAGATCCTGCGAACAGGTGCGCACGCGCTTAGAGGGTTTCATGCGGTACTGGCCTTCGCCATCCATGTCCCAGGCCTGACAGTTGTCGGCCAGGTAGGCACGCAGGCCTTCCTTGATAACGCGGCGCTTGAGCTTGGGTTCGAGTACCGGAAAGGCGACTTCGATGCGACGGAAGAAGTTGCGCTCCATCCAGTCGGCACTGGCGAGGTAGAGCTTTTCCACGCCATCGGCGTAAAAGTAGTAGATGCGGTGGTGTTCGAGAAAGCGGCCGATCACCGAGCGCACGCGAATGTTTTCCGACAGCCCCGCTACGCCGGGACGCAGGCAGCAGACCCCGCGCACGATGAGGTCGACATGCACACCGGCCTGGCTGGCCTCGTAAAGCGCCTCGATGATCTCGGGTTCGAGCAGCGAATTCATCTTGGCGATGATGTGCGCCTTGCGGCCGGCGCGTGCTGCCACGGTTTCGGCGCGAATGGCCTCAAGCATGTTGGAGTGCAGCGTGAAGGGTGCCTGCCACAGGTGGGTGAGGGTGCTGGCCTTGCCCAGGCCGGTGAGCTGCTTGAACACCTCATTGGCATCGGCGGCGATTTCGTCGTTGCAGGTCATCAAACCGAAGTCGGTGTAGAAGCGCGTGGTGCGTGGGTGATAGTTGCCGGTGCCAAGATGCACGTAACGGCGATAGCCGTGTTCCTCGCGCCGCAGCACCAGCATCAGCTTAGCGTGGGTCTTGTAGCCGAACACGCCATAGACGACATGGGCGCCGCTCTCTTCGAGCCGCGCGGCAATGGAGAGGTTGGCTTCTTCGTCGAAGCGCGCCATCAACTCGACGACCACCGTGACCTCCTTGCCCTTTTGTGCGGCGCGCAGCAGATGCTCCATCAGCACCGAATCGGTACCGGTGCGATACACGGTCATCTTGATCGCGACCACCAGTGGATCATCTGCCGCCTGCTTGAGAAATTCGATGACCGGGGTGAAGGCCTGGAAGGGGTGGTGAAGCAGGATGTCGTTCTTGCGGATGGCGTCGAACATGTCGTAGCGCCCCGACAATTGCTTGGGCAAGCCGGGCTGGAAGACGGGGAACTTGAGATCCTGTCGGTCGACCTGATCGGGAACAGACATCAGGCGTACCAGATTGACGATCCCCGGTACCTGATAGAGATCGTCGCGCCCCAGGCCGAATTGCTGGAGCAGGAAGTCGGTCATGATTTCGGAGCAGTTGTCGGCCACTTCCAGGCGCACGCCGTCGCCGAAATGGCGCTGCGGCAGTTCGCCCTGCAGGGCGGTGCGCAGGTTCTTGACTTCTTCGTCATCGACGAACAGGTCGGAGTTGCGCGTGACGCGGAACTGGTAGCAACCGAGTACCGTCATGCCTGAGAACATGTCGCCGACATGCTTGTGCAGGATCGACGAGAGAAAGACGAAGCCGTGATCGACACCCGTCAGGTTGCGCGGCAATTCGATCACACGCGGCAGGGCGCGTGGAGCCTGCACGATGGCAGCGCCGGAGTTGCGGCCAAAGGCGTCCTTGCCTTCGAGTTCGACGGCGAAGTTCAGACTCTTGTTGAGCACGCGCGGGAAGGGGTGGGCCGGGTCGAGCCCGATGGGGGTGAGCACCGGCATCACTTCGCGGCGGAAGTAGGCATGGATCCAGGCCTGCTGCTCCTCGTTCCATTCCGAGCGGCGCAGGAAGACGATGCCTTCCTTGGCCAGCGCTGGAAGAATGACAGCGTTGAGCAGTTCGTACTGGTCTTCGATCAGGTCGTGTGCTTCCTGAGTGATGCGCCGGAATACCTCCTGCGCGCTGCGCCGGTCGGCACCAGTGGCGTGGCTACGCAGTTTGATCTGCTCCTTGACACCGGCGACACGGATTTCGAAAAACTCATCGAGGTTCGAGGAAACGATGCAGAGAAAGCGCAGGCGTTCGAGCAGCGGCACGCGGTCATCGGCGGCTTGGGCGAGGACGCGGCGGTTGAAGGCGAGCAGCGAAAATTCGCGATTGAGAAAGTGGTCGGCAGGAAATTCGTGCAGGGCTTGGGGAGTCATGGTCTTGGGTCGTGGCGTGGTAAGCCGGCGATGATGTGGGCGATTGATTTCGTTAGTATGACATGCTCGCATGCCGTCCTGCCATCGCCGACTTTTCCATTTCTACTCATTGCGGCTGAGCTAGAATCCGCCCACCGCAAATCCCGGATTGCAACTCATCGTGGTTCACGAACAC
>CAIYZZ010000156.1 GCA_903930805.1 uncultured Rhodocyclaceae bacterium
AACCTTGCGCGTCGCGCCGAAGGCAATGATGCGGGCGCTGGCCAGCTTCAGCGTCGCCGCGCGCGCGAAGAACTCCAGATCCTTCGGATTGGAGCCGGGATTACCGGCCTCGATGTAATTCACGCCCAGCGCATCCAGTCGCTCGACAATCTTGATCTTGTCTTCGACCGAATAGGAAATACCTTGCGCCTGAGCGCCATCGCGCAGCGTGGAGTCGTAAATGGAAATTCTGGCCATGGCGATTCGGGTTGTTGCAATGCGGTATGGATTGTACAAGTTGCCGAGCCATCAAGGTATCCTGCGCATCCAGATCGACAACAGCAAGTATTCACCGCATGACCTCTCCTGAACTTCTGGCACCCGCCGGCAGCCTGCGCATGGCCGCGACGGCGCTCGATTTCGGCGCCACCGCCATCTACGCCGGACAGCCGCGTTACAGCCTGCGTGTGCGCAACAACGAGTTCGGCCAGATCGAGAACCTCGCTGCGGGCATTGAACTCGTGCATCGGCGCGGCGGAAAATTCTACGTCGTCAGCAACATCCTCCCGCACAACGCGAAGCTCAAGACCTACCTTGCCGACATGGCACCGGTGGTGGCACTCAAGCCGGATGCGCTGATTATGGCCGACCCGGGGCTGATGCTGATGATTCGCGAAACCTGGCCGGAAATACCGATCCATCTCTCGGTACAGGCGAACACGGTGAACTATGCGGCGGTTAAATTCTGGCGTGCGCTTGGCATTTCACGGGTAATTCTTTCGCGTGAACTATCGCTGGATGAGATCGCCGAAATCCGCCAGGAATGTCCGGATATCGAACTCGAGGTTTTCGTGCATGGTGCGCTGTGCGTCGCCTATTCCGGGCGCTGCCTGCTGTCCGGCTATTTCAACCACCGCGACCCGAACCAGGGCAGTTGCACCAACTCCTGCCGCTGGAGTTACGACGTCAAGCCCGCCACAGAAAATCCAAGCGGGGACGTCTATCTGCTCGAGGAAGCAACCCGCCCCGGCCAGTTGATGCCCATTGAGGAAGACGAGCATGGCACCTACATCCTCAACTCGAAGGACCTGCGTGCCATCGAGTATGTGGCGCGGCTCACCGAAATCGGTGTCGATTCTCTCAAAATCGAAGGCCGTACCAAGTCGGCCTACTACGTTGCCCGCAGTTGCCAGGCCTATCGCCAGGCCATCGACGATGCGGTCGCCGGTCGTCCCTTCGACCCCAGCCTGATTACCGCGCTCGACAACTTGGCCAGTCGCGGCTACACGCCCGGTTTCTACGAGCGCCACCCTGATCGGGAGTATCAGAATTACCTGACCGGCCTCTCGCAAATGGGCGCGAGTCAGTACGTCGGTGATGTCATCGGCTATACGGCGGAAGGACTAGCCGAGATCGAGGTGAAGAACCGGTTTGCCGTGGGTGACGTCGTCGAGTTGATTACACCCGAGGGGAACAGCACCCTCACGATCGAGCGCATGCAAAAAGTCGGCGCTGGCGGAACGGCAACAGAAACCGACGTTGCGCCCGGCAATGGTCATCGCGTCTTGATAGCGCTGCCGCCGGGCAAGGAAAGCGCCTTCCTCACCCGACTCGATCCGGCCAAACGCTAACCGATCTAGCCGATCAGCGGTTTCTGCGCGCGATGCACGCCGATCATGCCGGCGAGCAGGCTCTTGTGTACCACCTTCGTCAGGCCATGCTTTTCGAGCAGCGCAGAAAACTCCTGGGGCGAATAGAAGTTGTCGAGCGCATCGATGAAGTATTGCCGGCAGTTGAGTGCCGGCTGACCACTGCGGAACAATCCGGCGGTGAAGTTGAGACAAAAACGTAGATAACCAAAATACATTTTCGCCACGCGCGGATTGGGCGGACGCAGCATGTCGCAGTGGTGGAAGTGTCCGCCCGGCCGCAGCACCCGGTACACTTCGTCGAATACCTCTTCGAGACGCAGATGACGTGCCGCCCATTGCAGGGTGACGATGTCGAAGTGGTTGTCCGGGTAGGGCAGCTTATGCACATCGCCGATGCTGCCGCGAATGTACAGGCCACGGTCCTGGGCGCGCTGCCGGCCGACCGTCTGCATGGCGACGTTGCGGTCGATGGCATAAGCCTCAAGCGTGGGTTCTTTTTTCAGGAGGGCGATGCCAACGGCGTTGGTGCCGGCACAAATGTCGAGCGAGCGCATACCCGGTTGCGTTTGCACGAGTGACATGTGATTGCGCAGGAACCAGTTCCACAAGCCTAAGCTGGCGACCTGGTTGGCGTTGTCGTAATAGGTGGCGACATCGGTAAATACGGGGTCCAGATCGTTCTTCCAGTAATGGCTGAACAGATCGGCGCGCCGGGCTTCCTTCGAAACTGCAGCAGAAACGTTCACTGTCTGCTCCTCAGATTGCAGACTCGTTGGTCTCACCGGTGCGGATGCGCACGATCTGTTCGACCGGCGAGACGAAAATCTTGCCGTCGCCGATCTTGCCGGTGCGGGCCGCCTTGATGATCGCCTCAATAGCCGGCTCAACAGTCTCCTCACCCACCACCAGTTCGATCTTGATCTTGGGCAGAAAATCGACGACATATTCGGCGCCGCGATACAACTCGGTGTGGCCTTTCTGGCGGCCGAAGCCCTTGACTTCGGTGACGGTCAGTCCGGTCACACCCACTTCGGAGAGCGCCTCGCGCACTTCGTCGAGTTTGAACGGCTTGATGATGGCTTCGATCTTTTTCATGTAGTTAGCTCCATTCGTCGGGATACCGGGATGTTATCGGATAACGCCAGTCCTTGCCAAAGGCGCGGCGGCTGACGCGGATGCCCGGTGGCGACTGGCGTCGTTTGTATTCGTTGCGCTTGAGCAGCGTCACCACGCGCCGCACGTCCGCTTCGGGCAAGCCGGAAGCGATGATCGCGCGCGGGCTCTGGTCGCGCTCCATGTAGGCCTCGATGATCGCATCGAGCACCGCATAGGGCGGCAGGCTGTCCTGGTCGGTCTGGCCTGGCTTGAGTTCGGCCGAAGGCGCACGCTCGATGATATTTGTCGGGATCACATCCGACAGGCTGTTGCGGTAATGCGCCAGGCGATAGACGAAGGTCTTGAACACGTCCTTGATGACCGCAAAACCGCCCGCCATGTCGCCATAGAGCGTGGCGTAACCCACCGCCATCTCGCTCTTGTTGCCGGTGGTCAGCACGATGGAGCCGAATTTGTTGGACAGCGCCATCAGGAGCGTGCCGCGAATCCGCGCCTG
>CAIYZZ010000157.1 GCA_903930805.1 uncultured Rhodocyclaceae bacterium
GAACGGGGACTTCCGATTAAGGACGAACTCCCCGGCGTTCACACTCGGGTTCCGCCCCATTGCGGTTGAGCGTATCGGAGTTCAATCACCTTGGCGCGAAGCTTTCGGTCTCCCCCTGCCCACCATCTCTGGCGGTAAACAAGCGAGTTCGGGAGTTCCTGGTGATCAACAGACTGCTAACCTAGCCGAACAAGAAGCGACAACCTAATTGCATGAAAACAGCATACCTACTTGCCGCGGTCAGCCTGATGCTGGCCGTCGGCTCGACCTCAGCAGCCGAGCAGAAATACGAGCCCAACTGGAAATCGCTTGATGCGCGCCCCATCCCCGCCTGGTTTGATGACGCCAAGTTTGGCATCTTCATCCACTGGGGCGTCTATTCCGTGCCGGCGTGGGGGCCCAAAGGGAGTTATGCCGAATGGTATTGGGATGCTTTGCAGAACACGAATAGCGAGACGTGGAAGTTTCACGTGAAGAACTATGGCGCGAACTTTAAGTATCAGGACTTTGCTCCACGGTTCACCGCCGAACTCTTCGAGCCAAATCAGTGGGCGGACCTCTTTTCGCGGTCGGGCGCACGCTACGTGGTCTTGACCTCGAAGCATCACGAAGGCTTCTGCCTCTGGCCCAACGCCGACAGCCCGAACTGGAACAGCGTGGATGTCGGGCCGCACCGCGACCTCTGCGGCGACCTGACCAAAGCCGTGCGCGCGCGTGGCCTCAAGATGGGCTTCTATTATTCGTTGTACGAGTGGTTTCACCCCGTCTATCAGATGGACTTCCCAAGGTTTGTGCGTGAGCACTTTCACCCGCAGTTCAAGGACCTGGTTATGCGTTACCAGCCGTCTATCATCTTCGCCGACGGCGAATGGGCCCGCACCAGCGCCGAATGGAAGAGCGAGGAACTGCTGGCGTGGCTGTTCAACGAATCCCCCTGCCGCAACGAAGTGGTGATAGACGATAGATGGGGCAAGGACACACGCAGCCAGCATGGTGGCTATTATACAACCGAATATGGCGAAGTTGGCGCCGGCGCGAAACTCGGTATGAGCCGCAAGTTCGAGGAGTGCCGCGGCATCGGTGCCAGCTTCGGCTACAATCGGAACGAGACGATCGACGATTACCAGTCTGCCTACGGACTGGTTTGCGTGCTGGTCAACCTGGTTTCCAAGGGTGGCAACCTGCTGTTGGACATCGGCCCGACTGCCGATGGGCGCATCCCAGTCATCATGCAACAGCGGCTCGTCGAGATGGGAGATTGGCTCAAGGTCAACGGCGAAGCCATCTATGGCACGCAACCGTGGAAGGTGCATGGCGAAGGCCCCACGCAACCGGCCAAAGATCCCGACGCCGAGCGTAAGCAAGTCTTCCAGGCGTCCGATGTCCGGTTCACGACAAAAGACGGCGCCGTGTACGCCATTTGCCTGGCCTCGCCGACGGGCGAAGTGCGAATCGAGTCACTCGGCAAATCAGCCCGCCAGGGCGACCAACCGGTGAAAAGCGTGCGCTTGCTTGGTAGCGACGAGAAACTCGTATGGAAGCAGGACCTCGACCGGTTGGTGATCCAGTGTCCGCCGCGGATGCCCTTCCTGCATGCGGTCGCATTCAAGATTGAGTTTGGGGCTAAGGCCATACGTCAGCCTGGGCAATTGGATAAGTAGGAGTGTTCTTTTTGCATACTGCGCGCCTATGACATGCAGCACCGTGAACCCGAGGGCAACAGCCCCAATCAATTCCATCTTACGCTCGGGCCTGCTCCTCTCCGTCTTGAGTGCCGTGATCAGTGTCCATGCCGAGGAAGGCGCTTTCTACAATGCCGTCCAGCCGGGCGGAAACATCATCGCTATGCCGGACAAACTGTCCACCGCCATGGCGGCGAAGAAAGTTGCGCTTCAGCCGGCCAACTTCATCTGGGTGGAGAGCTTGGATCTGAGCAAAGGGCGCTTCACCTTGCGGCCGTTCGCGGTCGGCAACTCTGCGATAGGCAAACCGATCACGATGGGGGGCAAGGTCTATGCCCACGGTGTCGGCAGTTACTCGCGCAGCGTCCTGACCGTCGATCTCAAAGGGGTGGCGACTCAGTTTCTAGCCACCGTGGGGATCGATGATTCCCATCCTTACTCCGGTTCGGTCACGTTTGAGATCTGGCTGGACGGCCGCAAAGTCGCCGACAGCGGCCTGATTGAAAGCCTGCAGCCGGTTAAGGTGTTCTCGGTGGACCTGACGGGCGGCCACCAGATGTTGCTGCGCGTCGAAAACGGCGGTGACTTTAGCAACAACGACTGTGGCAACTGGGCCGACGCCAAGATAGTCATCTCTCCTGGGGCCAGGGAAAAGC
>CAIYZZ010000158.1 GCA_903930805.1 uncultured Rhodocyclaceae bacterium
GTGTCAATTACCGCGCCAACATCTGGGCGTTGGTGAAGGCGGCAGGGGCCGAGGGCATCATTTCAGTTGCTTCGGTTGGCGGTATTCGCGCTGATCTTGGGCCCGGTACTCTGGTCGTGCCGCATCAGATCATCGACTACACTTCGGGCCGGCCAGCCACTTTCTTCGACGGTGGTGAGGCGCCCGTGGTGCATGTTGACTTCACCGAACCTTACGATTGCAGCTTGCGTGAACGTCTGCTGTGCGCGGGCGAGGCGGCAGGCGTGGTGCTCTCGGGAGCTGCCGTTTACGCCGCTACCCAGGGCCCACGGCTGGAATGCGCGGCAGAGGTTAACCGGCTGGAGCGTGACGGGGCAGACATCGTCGGCATGACCGGTATGCCGGAAACGGTGCTGGCACGCGAGCTGGAAACACCCTATGCCGCGATCTGCGTGGTGGCGAATTGGGGGGCTGGACGCGGAGATTCAGCCAAAGCGATCGATTTCGACCGCATCGAGACGGTGTTGCAGGAATCTTTGGGAAAAGTTCGCGCGGTAATCGAACATTTGTGCGCCGGGACGGTGTAAGGCCGTTCCCCGTATTGCCGGCGCGCCGACTGACGCCGTCCCGCCAGAGCCGACTTTTTACAGACGCCAGGCCAGTGCCTCGTCGGCGCTGCGCAGGCGTGCCGAGAGTACGCGGACGATGTTGCGATAGACCTTCATGCCAATTTCGGGGCGGGAGTTCATGATCTGATCCGAAAGGCGTACCAGCGTGCAGGGCGAAAGTGCCGTCACCGTGGCGCTACGGGCTTCATTGTCGGCCAGTGTCATTTCACCGAAACTGTCAGCCGAGTACAGGCGAGCCAGTTCAATCTGGCCATCACGCCCCTTTTTCGATACGACAGCTTCACCATCGAGGATTACATACATGTGATTACCGACACCGCCTTCCTTCACGATGGGCGCGCCGGTCTCGAAAGAACATTTCTCGGCGCGGGCAAGTAGCTCGCTTATTTCGGCTGGCGTGAGTCCCTGAAACGCCTTGACATGCTCAGCCAGTTTGAACAGCAGGCGTTGCAGGTCGTGGAAGGTGAATTCTTCGCGTATCCAGCTCATGGTGGTGTCCGTGTCAGATGTGCAGAATTTCCAGGAGTTCTTGTTCAAGCCGAACCAGTGATGCCGTTTTACCGAGTTCCGTGCCGCTAATCAAGAAAGTATCCTCGACGCGCTCTCCCAGCGTGGCAATTTTGGCGGTGGAGATCTGCACGTCGCGCTTAGCCAGCGTGCGGGCAATGGCGTAGAGTAGACCGGAACGATCCGCCGCAGTGATCGAGAGAATGTAGTTTTTGCTGCTGTCGTCGGCACGGATGGAGACTTCCGGCGTCAGGGGGTGATGCCTCACTTGGCGTGAAACACGGCTTTGTGGCGGCGTCGTCAGTGGCGGCTGAAGTTTCAGGTGTTCCGCTAGATCGTGGTCGATGAGACCGATCATGTCGCGGTAAGGCAACTGGTTGTCCATGTCGAGCAGGACAAAGCTATCGAGCGCATAGCCATGCCGCGTGGTGTGAATCTTGGCGTCGACAATCGAATAGCCGA
>CAIYZZ010000159.1 GCA_903930805.1 uncultured Rhodocyclaceae bacterium
AGAAGCGCTCGGCCTTGGCGTGCTCATCGTCCGATTTCTTGAACTTCTCGTCGAACCAGCGGCCGCGGTAGGTACCGGCCACTGCCTGAAATTCGGCCTCAACCTCCCAGTAGTCGCGCGGTCTGAAGGCGCGGATGGTCTTTTCGCGCTCGACCAGGATGGCCAGCGTCGGCGTCTGCACACGACCGACAGTGGTCTTGTAGAAACCACCTTCCTGCGAATTGAACGCCGTCATGGCGCGCGTGCCGTTGATGCCGATCAGCCAGTCAGCCTCGGAGCGGCAACGAGCGGCGTCGGCGAGCGGCAGCATCTCGCTGTCGGTGCGCAAGTGGGCAAAGCCGTCGCGGATGGCGGTGGCGGTCATCGACTGCAACCAGAGGCGGCGGATAGGCTTGTCACCCTTGGGCAAGGCGTGCTGCACAACGTAACGGAAAATCAGTTCGCCCTCGCGCCCCGCGTCGCAGGCATTCACCAGGCCGGTGACATCCTTGCGCTTGATCAGGCGTGTCAGCAGACGCAGGCGGTCGGCGGTCTTGTCGATGGGGTTCAACGCGAAACGCGGCGGGATTACCGGCAGGTGAGTGAAAGTCCACTTGCCGCGCTTGACGTCGTATTCCTCGGGAACCGCTAACTCCAGCAAATGACCGACGGCGGAACTGAGCACGTAGTGCTCGCTCTCGAAGTGGTCGCCTTCACGCGTAAAGCCACCCAGCGCCTTGGCGATGTCCTGGGCGACGGAAGGTTTCTCGGCGATGATTAATTGTTTGCTCATGGGGGGCGGATATTAAGCGGGCTTTATGCTCGCTGGCAAGTCCGCTCAATTCAGGCGCTCGTAACGCCCCCCCGGTAACTGGCTGATGCGGCCGTCCAGTTCCAGTGGCAAAAGCCGCGCCAGCAAGGCTTCCGGGGGCAGGCCGCTGCGGGCAGCGAGCGTATCGAGGTCACAGGGATCGTGACCGAGCGCAATGAGGATCGTGTCGGTTTCGGCTTCCGGCACCGGCGGCAGAGTGGTGGGATTGGTCACGGCCTCCCAGCGCAGCTCTTCAAGGATGTCCTGCGCCGACTCGACGAGCTTTGCGCCTTGCTTGATCAGGGCGTGACACCCCTTCGATTGCGGCGAGTGGATCGAGCCGGGGATGGCAAACACTTCGCGCCCGGCTTCGGCGGCGAGCCGTGCGGTAATCAGCGAACCACTCTGGCGTGCCGCCTCGACCACCAGGCAGCCGCGACTCATGCCGGCAATCAGGCGATTGCGGCGCGGGAAGTTGGCGGCCAGCGGTGGCATGCCGAGGGGAAATTCCGAGATGATCACCCCACGGGCGGCAATTTCTCTCGCCAGCGCCTCGTTACTGGCCGGATAAATGCGGTCGATGCCAGTGCCGATGACAGCAATAGTCGAGGCACTCGGCGCGCCATCCCGCGCCGTTGATATTGCTTCAAGCGCGCCACGGTGGGCAGCGGCATCGATGCCGGCAGCGAGCCCGCTGACGATGGCGAGACCTGAATTGGCGAGCGCCGTGGCGAAGGCCGTTGCATTGGCTTCGCCCTGCTTGGTCGCATTGCGGCTGCCGACAATCGCGAAAGCCGGGCGGTTGAGCAAAGCGACATCTCCCTTTGCATACAGCAGCACCGGGGGGTCTGCAGCGTTCAGCAGCGCCTGCGGGTAAGTGGCATCGGCAAGGGTGAGGACATGATTGCCGGCTTGGTCAGCCCACGCCAGTGCCGCCTCAAGCTCGGCGCTGCAGTCATGCGCGAGCAGGCGCTCGACCAGGCCGCCGCCCAAGCTAGCCCGCAAGGCAGCGGGCGTGGCGGCGAAAACCGCTTCCGGCCCGCCGAAAACTTTCAGCAACTGGCGCTGGGTTTCACCACCGATGCCGGGGACCAGGGTCAGCCGCAGCCAGGCGGCTAGTTCTCCGCTAGCCAAAAAGGGCTGTCAGGGTTGGCGGACGCGATCGCCCGCCACTACGGGGAGCCCGGCTTTCGCTACCAGTCCGTAGGCGACGCGATCGAAAACGCGGAAAATGAACAGCAGACCATAACGCTCTTCAGGCAAGGCATGACTTTGCGGTGCGCCGTCGTCGAAGCGATTGGTGGTAGTGACACCGGCGCGATAAAGTGCCAGTACATGGCCCATCTCCAGGCCATCACGTTTGCCGCGTGAGATCGAGACAATGGAGCCACGCCCGCCTTCGCCAACGCCACCGTGGAGTGCCAGAACCCGGCCGTTAATCGACTGGGTGGGCGCATGGGGGACATAGCTCAGCACTTCGGGCCGGCTGGCAGGTACCAGATAGTCGCCACGACCTATTTCCTGCTTCACACTG
>CAIYZZ010000160.1 GCA_903930805.1 uncultured Rhodocyclaceae bacterium
CTGCTTCCCCCGCCTCGATCCGAAGATTTATCCGATCAGCGACGACCAGCAATTCATTCTCGAATTGCTCGAGGCGGAAAAGGTTTTGCTGGTGCAGGGGCGCGGCTTCAACTGGCCGACGCCCGATCATTTTCGTGTTGTGTTTTTACCGAATGTCGATGATTTGACCGAAGCGATCGGTCGCATCGCGCGCTTCCTTGATCTTTACCGCAAGCGCCACGGTAGCTGAATCAACTCTCACTCTTTCAAAGGCTTTTATGAATCCAATCAATGTTGGTCTGCTGGGCATCGGCACGGTCGGTGGTGGCACGTTTACCGTTCTTTCCCGCAACGAGGCCGAGATTACCCGGCGGGCCGGACGCCCCATCCGCATCACCCAGGTGGCCGACAAGAATCTTGTACTGGCGAAACAGATAATTGGTGACAGTGGCGGCCAAGTGGCTGTGACCGATGACGCCTTCGCCGTGGTGAATAACCCGGAAATCGACATTGTCGTCGAGTTGATCGGTGGCTACGGCATCGCCAAAGAACTGGTGCTGAAGGCCATCGAAAATGGCAAACACGTCGTCACCGCCAACAAGGCGCTGCTGGCGGTGCACGGCAATGAGATCTTTGCTGCCGCGCAGAGGAAAGGCGTGATGGTCGGCTTCGAGGCGGCTGTGGCTGGCGGCATCCCGATCATCAAGGCGCTACGCGAAGGACTGACGGCCAACCGCATCCAGTGGATCGCCGGCATCATCAACGGCACTACTAACTTCATTCTCTCCGAGATGCGCGACAAGGGCCTGTCCTTTGATACCGTGCTCAAGGAAGCGCAGCGCCTGGGCTATGCCGAAGCCGATCCGACCTTCGACGTCGAAGGTATCGATGCCGCGCACAAGCTCACCATCATGTCGGCGATCGCTTTTGGAATCCCCATGCAATTCGACAGGGCGCACATCGAAGGCATCAGCAAACTCACTGCCGAGGATCTCAAATATGCCGAGCAACTCGGCTATCGGATCAAGTTGCTGGGTATAACCAAGCGCCGCAGCGCGGGCATTGAACTGCGCGTGCATCCGACGCTGATTCCCACCAAACGCCTGATCGCCAACGTCGAGGGCGCGATGAACGCCGTACTGGTTCAAGGTGATGCCGTCGGTTCGACGCTCTACTATGGCAAGGGCGCCGGCGCCGAGCCGACCGCCAGTTCGGTGATCGCCGACCTGGTCGACATCACGCGCATGCACACCGCAGACCCCGAGAACCGTGTGCCGCACCTGGCCTTCCAGCCCGATGCAGTGTCCGACACGCCGATCCTGCCGATGGCCGAGGTCGAGTCTGGCTACTACCTGCGCCTGCGCGTCGAGGACAAACCCGGCGTGCTCGCCGACATCACGCGCATCCTCGCCGATCAGCAGATTTCCATTGACGCCATGATCCAACGCGAACCCGAAGAAGGCGAAGCGCAGACCGACATCATCATGCTGACTCATGTCGTGCGCGAAAAGCAGGTCGATGCGGCCATCGCCAAGATTGAGGCACTACCTGTCGTCAACGGCAAGATCATCCGTCTTCGCCTCGAAAATCTCAGCTGATTCGTCGTCGCAGATGCTGGTCTATCTCGGCATCTGCGCCCTTCTGGCCTTTCTGGCGGCGCTAAGTGCGGGGGTTTCTGCCGTCCCGCCAGCGCCGACTTTTCATCTGGCTTTCGCCGCTGGGGCAATGCCGCTGATATTTGGCGCCATCATTCATTTCGTGCCGGTGCTGACGCGTACCGGTATGCCGCCACGCCCCATTCATTACTTGCCGATCCCTGTGCAACTGGCGGGCATCGCTACGCCACTGGGGTTGGCCGGAACCCTTCCAGCCTGGAGTCTGCATGTGGCGGCAACGGTGGTTGTGCTGACAGCGTTGCTGCTCATTCGCTGGATTTCCCGGCGCCTGCGCGCCACTCTGGGCGGGCCGCATCCGGGCGCACGCTGGTATGGCGCGGCACTGCTGTGCCTGTTTTTCGCCGTCAGCCTGGTGCCGGTGTGGCTGGCCAAGCCAGAATTGCGCGCCGCCTTGCGCCTGTTTCATCTGCATCTGAACACGCTGGGTTTCATCGGGCTAGCGGCTCTGGGCACGCTGCCGGTGCTGCTGCCTAGCGCGCAGGGGAAACCGGATCTGGGTGCCACCGACCGCCTGCGGCGGGACCTGTTGCCTGCAATCGTCGGTGCGTTGCTGGTGGCTGCCGGGGCAAGCAGCGGTCCTTGGCTGGCACTGCCGGGTGCGTTACTCCTGCTGTGGGTTGTCGGGCGTAACCTGCTGGCCTGGTACCGCAGCTTTGGTTTTACGGCAATAGTCGGCACAGGCGCGACGGCAGCGCTGCTGGCCGCAACGTCGGGCTTGGCGCTGCTGCTATTGCTCGGCACGGCGCATGGTTCCGGGCTGCTGCCGGCGCGTCTGTCCATTGCCGGGTTTGTTGCGGCCTTTCTGTTGCCGCTGGTTACCGGGACCTTGAGCCAGCTCCTGCCGGTGTGGCGCTACCCAGGAAATGATTCGCCGCAACGACACGCCTTGCGTCAGCGTCTGACGCGGAATGGGCGCTTGCGCGCGGTTCTTTTCCTCATTGGGGGCGTCCTGCTTGCGTTTGACAACATGGCAGCCTGGCTACTAGTGGTTGTTGCTCTCGCCCTGTTTGTCGTGCCTGTCTTTGTGGCGATCTGGCTGGACAGGCCCAAGGGCAACGACGATAATTCCCGCCCGATTTAGCCATACCAGCCCTGTACTCTCATGAAATACATTTCCACGCGCGGCGGCGCTGCGCCGCAAGCCTTTTCCAACATTCTCCTCGGCGGCCTCGCGCCTGATGGCGGCCTCTATCTGCCAGAAAGCTATCCACAAGTTTCGACTGCCGAACTGGCAGAGTGGCGTGAACTGCCGTATCACGCGCTGGCTTTGCGCATCCTGCAAAAATACATCGACGACATTCCTTTCTGCGATTTGAAGACGCTGGTCGATCGCACTTACACGGCGCAAACCTATCGCTATTGCCGCGCGGGTCACGATGCCGCCGACATTACGCCGCTGACGACACTGGAGCCCGGCTTCCATCTGCTTGAGCTTTCCAACGGACCGACGCTCGCCTTCAAGGACATGGCGATGCAGTTGCTCGGCAATCTGTTCGAGTATGTGCTGGGCAAGCGCAACGAAACGATCAACATTCTCGGCGCCACCTCGGGCGATACTGGCTCGGCGGCCGAGTATGCGATGCGCGGCAAGCAGGGCGTACGAGTTTTCATGCTTTCACCCGACGGCAAGATGTCGGCTTTCCAGCGTGCGCAGATGTATTCGCTACAGGACGCGAACATCACGAATATCGCGATTCGTGGCATGTTCGACGATTGCCAGGACATCGTGAAGGCTGTTTCCAACGATGCTGCCTTCAAGGCGCAGTACAAGATCGGCGCAGTGAATTCGATCAATTGGGCACGTGTGCTTGCCCAGATAATCTATTACTTCAAGGGATATTTTGCGGCAACGTGCAGCAATCGTGAACAAGTGATGTTCAGTGTGCCGTCGGGAAACTTCGGCAACATCTGCGCTGGCCATATTGCCCGCATGATGGGGCTGCCCATTGCCAAACTGATTTTGGCGACCAACGAAAACGACGTGCTCGACGAGTTTTTCCGTACTGGGGTATATCGTCCGCGCGGCACGGCCGACACCTATATCACCTCCAGCCCGTCGATGGATATTTCCAAGGCGTCGAATTTCGAACGTTTCGTGTTTGACCTGGTCGGTCGTGATCCGGCAGTAGTACGCGACTTTTGGACGAAAGTGGATGCGGGCGGCAGTTTCGACCTGAATGGCTCGCACTTCATGGCGCGCCTGCCTGACTTCGGCTTTGTGTCAGGCAGGAGCTCCCATGCTGATCGTCTAGCGACGATTCGTTCTATCTGGCAGACACATCAGGTAATGATCGACACGCATACCGCCGATGCC
>CAIYZZ010000161.1 GCA_903930805.1 uncultured Rhodocyclaceae bacterium
CAAAAGTCGGCGCTGGTGAGGCGGCATTGCTACGATGGATTCAACGCAATCTGATCACAGACGATCCAGATGCCGGGAGATACTCAGACGGATGCCGGCGTTGCGCATTGGGTAAATTTCAATGACGTTCTATTCGATCATACGCCCAACCGTTTTCCTGTGCTACAGCACCGCATCATCAATTGGCGGCAAGTCGCTGAAAATATCGGCAACGGTGATGATGAGTTCAGGAAAGGCCAGTGGGCTACACGTATCTTCAGTCCCGAACACCAGCGATTTGCCATAGGCGTTGTCGGCCAGTCGATAGATGCAGACGCTGCGGTCGGTGGGGTGCACGAGCCAGTACTCGGCAACGCCATGTGTTTCATAAAGCGAGCGCTTGAGACTCTGGTCGCGAATGGCAGTGCTGGGCGACAGCACCTCAATTACCCAGTCGGGCGCGCCGAGACACCCGTGGTTGTCCTTGAGCTTGACGGGATCACACACTACGCTGATATCCGGTTGAACCACGGTATCGATTTGATCGTTGGCAGTCCCTGCGCGTGGCAGGCGTACGTCAAAGGGGGCGATGAAGGGGCGGCAGGGTTTGCCACGCAGGTGTTGATGAATGGCAGAGAACAGCGTACCGACGATCAGTTGATGAAAATTACTCGGTGCCGGACTCATGGCAAAGGCCTGGCCACTGATCAACTCCCAGCGTTCGCCCTCTGGCCAAGTCAGATAATCGGTGTAGGTGAAGCCGGGATCGGTTTTGCGAATGAGATTACTCATGACAATGTACCTCCGAACTAAAATTGCTGCTCTCCCCGCCGGTGTCGTGCAGATGTGCCATGGCATTGATTGTAGGGCGTCGGCGTTGGTGTGTGCAAACTGGGTCGTTTCAGTCCAGATCGTTGATGTGCTCGCGAATGGCTTTTACCCACTCTTGATGCCGGTTCTTGATGGGAGTTACTGGAAATCCGCGCTGGTAACCAAGAACACTTTTCCACCTGCCTGCAGTTAAAAACACATATTTAGGTGGAAATACATATAATTCATATAGCTATGATATTCAATATTTTTTCAGACGAAGCTCTAAGGCTCTGCGCAAATATGGCGCAGCGTCACGATGCATGGGTCAATGCTATCCGTAATTTGGAGAGTCTACCGGCCTCAATGTACTGGGTGACGAAAGATGGTCGTGACTATCTAACGGTCAAACAGGAACCTGGGGATCAGGGAAAATCCCAAGGAGCACGCTCATCTAAAACTGAGGAACGTTACGCCGCCTATCAGCAAGATCGTTCGGCAGCACAGGCGGTCTTGGCTGATACCGAATTGGCTTTGTTCGACACCATCCGCTCCTATCGAGGGCATCGTTTGCCTATGGCCACCAATCGGCCAGCCGGAATTTTGCGGGAGTTGGATATTCAGGGGCTCTTGGGTACAGATTTACTGGTCGTCGGCACCAATGCCTTTGCTGCTTACGAAATTGAGGCCGGGGCGCGGTTTGCCGCTGGGATCGCGGATGAAACTGACGATTTTGATCTCTCTTGGTGCCGTGGCAGCAGAGTTTCACTTTCCAAAGCCAATGATCGCCCAATCGGATCCTCACTGATGCGCGTACTCAAGGTCGTTGACTCAAGCTTCACGATCAACAAAGGCAAGCGCTATCAGGCGCTGGATCGCACGGGCTATGAAGTTGAGTTGCTTGCCGCGCCATCTATGTTTAGGACGCTTCCGGAGAATGAGGTGTTCGAGCCATTGCCGGTATTTCAGGAACAAGAGTGGTTATTGCAGGGCCGTGCCGTCAGGCATGTTGTCGTTTCTCGTGATCTGAAAACCTGCCCAATCTACGCCCCCGATCCACGCTGGATGGCTTTACACAAGCTATGGCTATCCGAAAAACCTGAACGCAAGTCCACCAAGCGCCCAAAGGATCGCAAGCAGGGAGAAGCATTGCTTGATCTGATCAAAGACAGAATGCCAATCAGCTATCCGCTGAATATCGACTTCGTGCTCGACCTCCCCGAAGAATTGCGAACGCTATTCGATGCGTGGGCGTCTTCGCATGGATTTGTCCCCGGCAAAGAAGACGGTGGATCTTTGCGCTAGGAGTTCTGGTGGCTTACCAATCTGTCCAGGCGCTGACCCAGGCAGCC
>CAIYZZ010000162.1 GCA_903930805.1 uncultured Rhodocyclaceae bacterium
GCTTTTCCCGCACACCGGATTTTTCCAACGCCTCGATATCGCCAAACTGCGCGGCCATGTTGAATTGCGTATTCGGCCTGAAGGTGCCGCCCAGCTGCGGATGCTCTGCCTTCATCAGTTCGTGTGGCCGGTAGTACATGCTGCGGTCCAACCCACTGAGTTGGATTGAGAAATTCAGCAACAGGGTAAAAGTGGCAATGGTAAAGGCAGATAAAAGCGCCGTAGCCGGACCCGCAAGGTAGAGCCAGATCGAAAGCGCAAACCAAAGCCCGACGATGATCGTGAGCGGTAGACCATAGAAGAGCATTGCATGCCAGAGGATGAAAATCGCAAACAGATATCCTGCCAAACGGGCTGTGCGGGGAAACACCATGACTACTTGATTTTCTGCAAGGTGGCGAACAATTCCCGGGCGACTTTCTGGTGGCCGAACGGCGTCAGGTGATCATCCAGGCGATAGTAGTCGCCCGCATCGAGGCCCAACTCGATGAATTCGACATTGGCTAGCCGTTTGTCGCGGCCAACGGGAAATGATCCGAAAGGCTTGCCGTGTGCATTGCTGTAGAAAATGAGTACGCGCTTTTCCTTCAGTTTTGGGTACTGCGACAGGACATCGATCAGCGGCGCGTAATGCGGCGTGAAATCTTCAGGGGGTTTGGCCTTCTGCGGTTTCAGGCTTCTGAATGGCGTCGAGAATGCATAACCATAGGCTTTTCTGACTACCGTGAACAAGCCCCCGGTGTTTTGTTTGCCATGCATGATTGTTTCGAAGGTCTGGCGATTTTCCGCGGTGCCATTGATCTTGCCGGACTGGTTTTCGGCGAGATCGTTGTCGCAGTACTGGATGATGATTGTGTCGATCTTGTCCCACAGACCGGTTTTTTCGAGCCGATGTACTTCGCGCAGGGTTCCATAGCTTGAAACCGCCAGGTTGTAGACCGGACGCTTGCTGAGACGCTGCAGCTCCGTGGCGAAAGTCGCATCGTCTTCAACCCCCCAGCCCATGGCATGGGAGTCACCCAACACGGCGATACCGACGCCTGCCGGTTTCGGGCCGGTTAACCTGCCGTCGGCCGTAAAGTTGGGCGTGGTATTGAATTCGGCGTTATTGAACTGGCAGGATCCCAGCTTGGGTTTGTAAATGAGCTCGGCATCAAACTCGGCGCAGTCGCTCTTGGCTTGCCAGATGCTGCGCATGGCCTTGATGTACAGGTGTTTCTGAACTGCCGCAACCCAGGGCAAATCGGGTGTCACACCTCTTTGCAGCAACACGAAGCTCGCCAGCAACACCATGGCCGTCAGCATGGCGTAGAAGAGCAGTGCAATCAAACCCAAACCCAGCCACTGCGCCAGACGCCCCGGTTTAGTCGAGTTCGAAGGCAGATTCATAATTCAGCTTGAGTGCCGGGTTCTGGTCATCTTTTTTCAGGAAGCAATTACCGACCGCCAGCGCCTCGATCTCGGTGCCCATGAAGCAGCGGAAGGCATCCTCGGGTGTGCAGACGATGGGTTCGCCGCGCACGTTGAAACTGGTATTGACGATGACCGGGCAACCGGTCTGCTGCTTGAATGCCGAGATCAGTGCGTGGTAGCGTGGATTGGTTTCGGCATGCACGGTCTGGATACGCGCCGAATAATCGACGTGGGTGACAGCCGGGATATCCGAACGCGGCACATTCAGCTTTTCGATACCGAAGAGTTTTTGCTCTTCGTCCGTCATCGAACGTCTGCGTTTTTTTACCACATCGGCGACCAACAACATGTAAGGACTATCACCGTCCAGTTCAAACCAGTCGGCCACATCCTCGCGGAGCACGGCGGGTGCAAACGGCCGGAACGATTCACGGTATTTGACTTTAAGGTTGAGCACCGACTGCATGGCGGGAGAACGTGCATCGCCAAGGATGGAACGCCCACCCAGCGCACGTGGCCCGAATTCCATACGCCCCTGGAACCACCCCAGCGCCTTGCCGTCAGCCAGAGCTGTCGCACCGGCCTGAAAGAGTTCCGTATCGCTCACGACACTGAATTTTGCGCCGGCTGCTGTCAGGCGTGCCTCGATTTCGGTCTGTTCGAATTGCGGGCCCAGATAGGAGCCGCGCATCTTGTCGTGGCCATCGGAGGTTCGTGACTGGCCAAGGTGGAGGTGGTGCACCGTCAAGGCCGCACCCAGCGCACCCCCGGCATCTCCAGCGGCCGGCTGCACCCATATATTGTCGAACTTGCCGTCGCGTAGAACTTTTCCGTTAGCGACGCAGTTCAAGGCCACGCCGCCGGCGAGACACAAATTGGGGATGCCGGTTTCCTCTCGAATGGACCGGGTCAGCCGCAGCACGATCTGCTCCGTCGCGGCCTGCACAGAGGCAGCCAGATCCATGTGATGCTGCGTCAGCGGTTCGCTGGCCAAGCGCGGCGGGCCACCAAACAGTTCATTGAACTTCGGGCCGGTCATGGTCAGGCCCGTGCAGTATTTGAAGTAGGACTGATCGAGACGGAACGAGCCGTCCGGTTTCAGGTCAACGAGATGATCGAAGATCTTCTGCACATATTTCGGCTCCCCATAGGGCGCCAGACCCATGACTTTGTATTCACCCGAGTTCACCTTGAAGCCCGTGTAATAGGTGAAAGCCGAATAGAGCAGTCCCAGCGAATGTGGGAAGTGGATTTCCTTGATAACTTCCAGCTGTTTGCCGCGCCCGATGGCCAGCGAGGTGGTTGCCCACTCGCCGACGCCATCCATGGTGAGCACAACGGCTTCGTCGAATGGCGAGGGGAAGAAAGCGCTGGCGGCATGGCTCAGGTGATGTTCGGAGAAGCGCAGGCGCTTGTCCCAATCGACGTCCGGCGCCAAAGCCCGCAATTCCTTGCACAGCAGGTCTTTCAGGAACAGTTTCTCGCGCAGCCAGACGGGAATGGCCATGCGGAAGGACTGGAAACCGCGCGGCGCAAAGCTGACATAGGTTTCCAGCAGGCGCTCGAACTTCAGGAACGGCTTGTCGTAGAAGGCGACGTAATCGACCTCGCTCAACCCGATACCAGCCACCTTCAGACAGGATTCGATCGCGTGCTGAGGGAATCCGGGATCATGCTTCTTGCGGGTGAAACGCTCCTCCTGGGCCGCAGCAACAATTTCGCCGTTGTGCAGCAAGGCTGCGGCACTGTCATGGTAGAGCGCCGAAATGCCGAGGATGTACATGGCGATTAGGTCAGAACAGGGTGTAGATGAATGGCGCTACCGCACTGCCCTGCGCCAGAACGATCAGGGCACCAAGCACGACCATCATGACGATAATCGGCAGCAGCCAGTATTTTTTGCGGGCACGCATGAATGCCCAAAGTTCTTTGAGAAAGGACATGTCGATTTCCTAGAATTGATTTTTGAGTGATTCCGCATCCGGGCCCGGTGGGCTGCGCTTGATCCAGTAACTATCAGCGGCAGCGTCGAACCGAAGACGCAGAGGGTCTTTCCCCATGAGTCGCATCAGCAGGCCGGTGGGGGTGACAACGAAAAAAAACAAGATGCCGAGCGCAATCGGGCTGACAATGTTGTGCAGCAACAGCCCGAATTTTGTCCAGAGCTTGTTGGCTGGCCCAAGAGCCTTGGGGATGAATAGCGCAAGGACGAGGAAAGCGCCGGCAACTATCGCTGCCCATAGCCGAATTACCTGGCCACCCAACAGCGGGTAAAACGCGATGATCAGAAAAACAGCAGTAAAGACAAATCCAAACGAGCGATCCGAAGAACCTTGAATTTGCGTGGTGTGACGAGGGGCGTGTTCGTGCATGGCAGGTTTATTCAACAGACTGGCCCGCAATGATATCAGCAGCCCGTTCGGGCAGGCTGTAGAGGTCGACGCGGTCAGCGAAGGCTAGTCCGTTTGCGCCACACTGTCGGCGTACATCGTCATTGGTCAATATAGTGGCCAGAGTGGAGTCGAGTTCTCGCTGCGCGAAAGGCAGGGCGATCACGCGCCCGGCATCCGCCTCCTCGATGTAATGCGCATAGCCACAGGCAGCGGTGGTGAGCACTGGCAAACCTGCCACGACGGCTTCGAGCAGCACGGTACCGGTGTTCTCGTTATAGGCCGGGTGGATCAGCAGATCGGCCCCTAGCAGAAAGCGCGGGATGTCGTCACGCCCCTTGAGAATGCTGACTTGCTTCTCCAGTCCGAGCGCACGAATCTGCCGCTCGAAGGGATGCGGATCATCCTGGCCGATGGCGATCAGGCGCGTGCGCGCCTTCAGTGCTGGCGGTAAATTGGCCAGCGCTTTCAGGCTACGATCCAACCCCTTGGTCTTGAAACCGGAACCAATCTGCACGAGCAGAAAAACATCATCGCCCAATCCGAATTCACTGCGGAAACTGCGGCGAATTTCAGGCGCATTCGCCGGTGCACGCCGATCTGGAGCGATGCCAGGAGGGAGAAGATGGAAACGTTCATCCACCGTACCGTAATGTTTGACGAACAGTGGTTGCTGCACAGCAGAGATCATCAGAATTTCCGTTTGGCTACCCGGTCCGAACACCGCACGCTCAAAAGCGGCGAAATGACGGTAGCGACCGGACAGTCGGTAGAACGGATTGCGCAAGGTGCGCGCCTTGTCTTCGAAGCAGGGATCGGCAGAGTAATAAACATCCAGCCCCGGCATCTTGTTAAACCCGACCACGCGGTCGGCGGGACGCTTGGCCAGATCAAGCCGCACCCATTCGACAAACTTTTCGTAACGTCGATGATTTGTCAGCGCCGTGACCGGGACAAGGACCACCTCAAAGTTAGCGGGCACGTCGCCCTGCCACTCAAGCGTATAGACGCGGATGGCATGCCCACGCACCTGGCAGGCCAGCGCAATACGGAAAAAGTCGCGCTGCAGGCCACCGTAGGGAAAATACTTGAAGAGGGTAAAAGCCAGCTGCATCAGACGGATGCTCACTCGGCGATGCCGATTTGGAGCGCCAATTGCTGTACGTGCTTGTGTATCCTGTTTTTCTTCATTGAGCGGCATTCAATATCCCGCCACAACCACTTGGCGTAAGGCGTCAAACGTTTGATGCCAAGGTAAGCCTTGAAGAACCACAAACGATCTGTTCTGCTCCAATGCAGCGACTGGCGAACCAGAGAATACAGATCACGCCTGGCGGAAAGCGTCCGGACAGGTCGCCAACGGGACTTTTCCAGATCGATCACGCGCGCTTCAACCTGCCCATCTGGATTCATTCGAGTAAAAATGTGCTTCGGGAAAAAACAGTTGTGCTGGATGCCGTGTGAGTGCATTTTGCTGAGCAAGCCCGCTACTGCTTTCAAGTAGTTCCGCCGGATTTTCTGTACCGGAGCGCCATGATCCAGCCAATACTGAACCCGCTCTTCCATCGAAGTGAAGCCGCTCAGTTCCTCTGTAGCGAGAATGGCACGATGCCCTTTTTCGGTCCGGCGCATGGCGAAGTAAACCGGCTCCAATGTTGGGATGCCACACGCTCGATAATGCATGATCTTGTGGAATTCTCGCTGGAAGGTCGGCACGCCCTTTACCGGATGTTGCCAGGAAAATGTGCCGTGATTTTCCTGACGTTTAAGAAACAGCGCGCACTTTCTGCCATCGGGAAGATTCAATTCACAGCGCGCGACCCCGCTCCAGCCACCACGCCTTTGATTTGGTGCTTCAAACCAATCTGCCTTGAGTTGCCAGAGGGCATCGAAATCATCGAGCTTGTTGCTGGATAAAACAGATCGCCAATTTTCATTGAGATACTCATTCATGGCGTTTTGCTTTGGCGATTTTTTGCCTTACCCAAGACATGTTGATACTTGTCGAATCTCCGCTCATTTATTCTCATGCCATCCCTCATCGAGGCCGTCGCCTTGTCGACGTGATCCAAGTATTTGAATATCACGCGCGGAGAAAGTACTGCGAATTGATAGCCAAGTTTCAATAATTGGTCTTGCATTTCATACCCAGGATTTCTGTTCCCCATCGAGAATGTCATACCGTGCTTGCGGATGATGTCGACATTCCATAAGGCACAGAAGCTTTTCAAATGGGTTTCGTAATGCAACTTTGGCCTTCTGGATTTCAGCCCGAGCGCGAGCGCGTACTTCCTGAAGTGATATTTGGCTCCCCGGGCTACATAGCGCAGAAAGGTATGGGGCAGGCTCCGCAACATTGGTTCCATGCAACCAACAGCGGCGACCTTGTCGTCATGTGCGCATCTTGTCAGCAGGATGGTGAATATTGACGGGTCGTAGATAAATGTGTCCGTGTGAATAAGTAGAAGATATTTCGTGGTAACTCTTTCCAGAATAAGGTCCAGGGCACAGCCGTGTGCCATAAAGCCAGCTTCCTGGGGTGAGGGCTTTCTTTCAATCAAGCGAATCCAGTTCAAAGACTTTAGTAAATCCAGGCTGGCATCGTTTGACCCATTATCGACAACCCAAACTGGAACCCTGGAAACATCTAAAACGCTGGAGAGCAAATCCAAACAAATGGATGTCACATCGGGCGTCTTGTAATTCACAAGCGCAATGCTGAAGTCGGAATTTCCGCCGGTTTCTGGATTCATTATTGGAGGCTTCAATTAATAATCGGCGCTGGCAGGACGGCTTAAGGTTCAGTTTTTTACGGTTTGCTGCCAGCGCCAAGCATCAGCGCACATTTGCTCGATACCACGCTTGGCCTGCCAGCCGCAAATAGTGATCAGGCGATCGAGTACGTCCGCCCGGCTGTTGCACAGGTTGTCGAGAATAAGCACATCGTGTCCGGTCTGCATCAGTACGACGCAGGCATGCGAACCGATATAGCTGGTACCGCTGGTAGCGAGGATCATGAGTGGATGGGTGGCTGATTTAAAACGCGGGGAGGATGATACAGACTATCGCGGCATAGAGCCCAGCATCCGCTGCGCCAGCGTGCGGTAGAGCGGAAAACAGAGCCCGCGCGAGACGGCCGACGACAGCAGGGCAACGATCATCAGGTCGATGACGATACCGTAGCCGCTGACCATTTCCATGACGATGACGAAAGCGGTAATCGGCGCTTGGGTAACGGCGGCGAGGAATCCGGCGGCACACAGTACCAGCACCGTGCCGGCACTCATCTGGTCGGCCAGCAGTACGGCGATGTTGTTGCCGATGCCGGCGCCGATGGCGAGCGATGGGGCGAAGATGCCACCAGGTACACCACTAGCGTAAGAGATCAGCGTGGCGAAGAATTTGTCGAGCCCGTAATGCCAGGGCAACTGGGCATCGCGCTCGAACAGATCGCGCGTTTCGGCATAACCGGTGCCGAAGCTTTGATAGTCACCGATAAGTCCAATGAGCGCGATCAACAGACCACAGACTGCCGCGTAGCGGATTGGATGTGCAGCACGAAACCCGCTGAAGGGGCCATTGCTGGCCGCAGACAGCAACATCAGCCGCGCGAAGGCGCCACCGGCCAACCCACAGGCAACGGCGATCAGAAGTACCCAGACAATCTGCAGGTGGCTCTTGAGGCCGGTATAGCTGACCCAGCCAAAGTAGGTGGCGTCGCCCAGCAGCGCCTGTGAGACGACACCCGCCAACACGATGGCGACAATCAGCAGGCCGCTCATGCGTTGTTCGAGGCCACGATGCAGTTCCTCGATGGCAAACATGATGCCGGCCAGCGGCGTATTGAAGGCGGCGGCGATGCCTGCCGCACCGCCGGCGACGATGAGGTGGCGACGCTGGATGTTCAGGCGGCGCGGCAGACGACCGTGCAAGCTGTTCATTACGGCAGCGCCGATCTGAACCATCGGTCCTTCACGGCCGGTAGAGAAGCCGGCGAATAGCGCGGCCGTACCCAGCGCGATCTTGCCAAAAGCGATGCGCAAGGAAAGCATCGGTCGCCAGCCAACGGGCGAGTGCCTGTCATGGTGAATCTCGGCGATGGTCTGCGGGATGCCGCTGCCCTCAGCGCCGGGGAAATAGCGACGCGTAGCCCAGACGACGGTCGCACCTCCGACGGGACAGATCAGCAATGGCCACCACCAGGCATGTTCGGCGATGGCGCGAAAGGCCGCGACCGCCGCTTCCGAAAGTTCGGCAAACAACACGGCGAGCAGCCCGACGCAGATCGCACCGATCCAGATCAGCAGCCGGCCGAGCCAGAAGCGCAGGTAGGCGGCGCGCCAGCGCTGCTTCTTGCCCCAGTGCGCAACAAGGTTGCCGACCAGATCGAGCGACGCCGGTTCAGCCACCGTCTTGTCAGCTTCAGGTGTGGCGATAAACCTCGCTCCCCTGTTGGACAAATTCCACTGCCTTGGCTTCCAACCCCTTCTCCAAGGCTTCTTGCTCGGACAAACCCTGCTTGATGGCGAAATCACGCACGTCCTGGGTGATCTTCATCGAGCAGAAGTGCGGCCCGCACATCGAGCAGAAGTGGGCCAGCTTGGCGCCCTGCGCCGGCAAGGTTTCGTCGTGAAACTCACGCGCCTTGTCGGGGTCGAGGCCGAGATTGAACTGGTCTTCCCAGCGGAACTCGAAGCGTGCCTTCGACAGCGCATTGTCGCGCGCCTGCGCCCCAGGATGCCCCTTGGCCAGATCGGCGGCATGGGCGGCAATCTTGTAGGCCATGATGCCGTCCTTGACGTCGTTCTTGTCCGGCAGGCCCAAATGCTCCTTCGGCGTCACATAGCAGAGCATCGCGCAGCCATACCATCCGATCATGGCGGCTCCGATGCCTGACGTAATGTGGTCGTAGCCGGGGGCGATGTCGGTGGTTAATGGCC
>CAIYZZ010000163.1 GCA_903930805.1 uncultured Rhodocyclaceae bacterium
CCACTTCCAGCATGCTGCCAAACTTGACGCCAACGTTGATGCCGTGGGTGAGCTCCACGACCTTGTGGATGCGCTTGACGTAGCTGTGGATGCGCACCAGTTCTTCCACCGTCGCCACCTGCGGCACCATGATTTCGGGATAGACCTCGATGCCTTCCTTGGCGCACAGGGCGGCGGCTTCGAGCACCGCCTGGATCTGCATCGAATAAATCTCGGGATAGGTGATACCCAGACGCACGCCGCGATGGCCGAGCATCGGGTTGACTTCCGAGAGCGCACGCACCTTCTTGAGGGTTTTTTCTTTCTTGTGAATGACATCCTCTTCGAGGTGGCCTTCCTTGAAGTCCGTCATGCTGCGCCCGAGCTTGGTAAGGCCGTCGGCGTACTGCATGTAGAGCTTCGGGTTGAGGAGTTTCAGGGTTTCCGGAAGTTCTTCCAGTGCCCTGAGGGAGTCGCGCAGGTGGTGCAAGTGGGCGATTTCAAGTTCGAGCTGGGCGGCGGTGGGCAGAAACTCGTGCAGCGGCGGGTCTATCAGGCGTACGGTGACCGGCAGGCCTTTCATGGCCTTGAAGATGCCCTTGAAGTCGGAGCGCTGGATCGGCAGCAGACGGTCTAGTGCGGCCTGGCGTTCGTCGTTCGTCTCGGCGAGGATCATCTCCTGCACGATCGGCAGGCGGTCAGTAGCGTTGAACATGCGCTCGGTGCGGCACAGGCCGATGCCCATGGCACCAAATTCACGGGCACGCAGGGCATCTTCCGGCGTATCGGCGTTGGCCATCACCTTGAGGCGCGCTACCTGGTCGGCCCACTTCAGCAGGGTTTGCATATCCTCGTTGAACTCTGCCTGCACTGTCGGTACTTCGCCGGCATAGACGTTGCCGTTGCCGCCGTCGATGGTGATGACATCGCCTTCATGCAACGTTGTGTCGCCGATGGTGGCACTACGCTTGATATCGTCGATATGGATGGCCTCACAGCCCGACACGCAGGGCTTGCCCATGCCGCGCGCCACCACGGCCGCGTGCGAGGTCTTGCCACCGCGACTGGTGAGAATACCCTGGGCCTGGAAGAAGCCGTGAATATCCTCCGGCTTGGTTTCTTCGCGCACCAGGATGATTTTTTCACCTGCATTGCCGCGCGATTCAGCCGAGTCGGCATCGAAAACGATCTTGCCGGAAGCCGCGCCGGGCGAGGCCGACAGACCAGTGGCGAGCGGCTTGCCCTTGAAGTCGGGCGACAGTTGCGGCACCAGCAGTTGCTCGAGCATGGCCGGGTCGATGCGCAGCAGTGCCTTTTCTTTGCTGATCAGGCCTTCCTTGAACATTTCGACGGAGGTACACACCATTGCCGCCGCATTCATCTTGCCATTGCGGGTTTGCAGGCAGTAGAGGATGCCGCGCTCGATGGTGAATTCGAAGTCCTGCACTTCCTTGTAATGTGTCTCGAGGCGATTGTGCAGTTCGAGCAGTTGCCGGTAGATTTCCGGCATGTCCTGTTCCATCTCGGCGATGGCCTTCGGTGTGCGAATACCGGCCACCACGTCTTCGCCTTGGGCGTTGACCAGGTATTCGCCGTAGATCATGTTTTCGCCGGTACCCGGGTTGCGCGTGAAGCCAACGCCGGTACCCGAGTCGTTGCCCATGTTGCCGAACACCATGGTGCAGATATTCACCGCCGTGCCGCTCGCCTGATCCTTGGTGATCTTGAACTGCTTGCGATAGTCGATGGCGCGCTTGCCGTTCCAGGAGCGGAACACCGCACCGATGGCGATTTCGAGTTGCTTGTAGGGGTCGTCGGGGAATGGTTTGCCGGTATTCGCTTCAATGATTTTGGCAAACTGGTCGGCCAGTTCTGCGAGGTGCTCAGCCTTGAGATCGACGTCTTCGGCAACACCGACCTTCTTCTTCATCGCGGCCATGGCTTCGTCGAAATGCTTGTCCTCGACACCCATGGCAATCTTGCCGAAGAGCTGGATGAAACGGCGATAGGCATCGTAGCCAAAGCGCGGGTTGTCGGTGAGCTTGATCAGTGCCTGCAGCGTGGTCTTGTTGAGGCCAAGATTGAGGATGGTGTCCATCATTCCCGGCATTGACATCGATGAACCCGAGCGTACCGACACCAGAAGCGGCGTATCACCGCCGCCAAAAGTCTTGCCGGTCTTCTTCTCGAGATCCTTCATGTACTTGAGGGTCTCGTCCCAGGCGCCTTTCGGCAGGGCATCGTGATCCAGATAGGCCTGACAGGCCTCGGTAGTCAGCGTAAATCCAGGGGGGACATTCAGGCCAATCTGCGTCATTTCGCAGAGGTTGGCACCCTTGCCGCCCAACAGCATCTTGTTCTTGCCATCGCCCTCTTCAAAGGCATAGACGAATTTTTGGCTTGCCATGTCCAACTCCCTTTCTGTAATTATCGAATGTAATCTTTGTTTGCTGCAGAGCAGCACAGCCCGATAAGATATCAAATCGGGCCGAAAACGGGGAGTTTTTGTGTAGCCGGCCAACCCCATACCTGCATTGCTCTCGCTATACTTCGCTTGACCGTGACCATGACCATTACCGAGACAGCCGCTACCCCCGACACGCCAGGCAACCGCAGCACACAGGAAGTCTTCCTGTTGGCGCTGGTTGCCATGATGGCTATTTCCGCCAACCTGCCGCATGACCTGCTCCATTCGATCGGACTGAAACCCGGATACCTGATTGCTTTGCTCGGTTTTCTCGTCATCATCGCCCTTTTCCTCTACCTGCGCTTCTTCTTTTTTCTGCTGTATGTCCTGCTCGCCATCGGTGCCAACGTACCGGCACAATGGGCGGAGGCACTAGGTATTTCGCAACTGCCCCTTCTCATCACGCTGATCGCGATGGTCGGCATGTCGCTGCTCAACTACAGCGTGAAGTTGCTGCCGAGCGGACTTGATTCCCCCACCGTCGAACACAAGCAAAGCACCGAAGGCACCAAGGCCCTGCTCACCGCTATCGAGCGCGGCAACACGCAACAGGTCGTGCAGATTCTCAAGATGGGCATCGACCCCAATACTGCGGGCGACGCTGGACTAACGCCCCTGATGCAGGCTTCACTGCTCGGCTATGTCGAAATGGTCGAAGCCCTGCTGGCCTCCGGCGCTGATTTGGCGCTGACGAATACCGACGGCCAGACTGCACGTGACCTGGCGTTCCGCAAGGGGTTTGTCGCCATTGTCAAACGCCTGACACCAGCCAATTCATAATGGCAAACCCGCAAAAAGTCGGCGCTGGCGGGACGGCAAGTACAGTCAAACTCGACCAGATCGTTGCTGACGCGCGCCGTGCCTCTGAAAAACGTGATCAGGGTTATCGCGAACAGGCGCTGAAGATTTACCCGTGGGTCTGCGGCCGCTGTGCCCGCAGCTTTACCAATGCCAATCTGCGCGAACTCACCGTCCATCACCGCGACCACAATCACGATAACAATCCACCCAACGGCAGCAACTGGGAGTTGCTGTGTCTCTACTGTCACGACAATGAACATCAGCGGCAACTCGAAGCCACGGGGGGCGTGGGCGACATTGGCGACAAGGGCGGCAATGCCACCCATTCACCCTTCGCCAACTTGAAGGCACTGCTGAAAAAGAGCGACACCTAGTCGCGCAATCAGGGAAAAACAACCATGTGGTTTCGTAATCTGCGACTTTATCGCCTGCAGCGAGAACTCAATCTTGATCTCGCGCGCATCGACGAACTCTTGTCCCGCCGTCCCCTCGCCCGCTGTGGCAGCTTTGAAATGGCCACTCGGGGCTGGGTATTCCCCCACCAGGAAGGCGCTTTCGTCCATGCGGTGAACCGCCAATGGTTGCTGGCACTCGGCGTCGAGCAGAAACTACTGCCCGCCAGCGTCATCCGCCAGACTGCACAGGAACGCGCCGCCGTCATCGAAATGGAACAGGGCCGCAAAATCGGCCGCAAGGAAATGCGCGACATCAGCGAGCGTGTGACCGAAGAATTGATGCCCAAGGCTTTCTCACAGCGGCGTACCACCTGGGGCTGGCTTGATCCGATCAATGGCTGGCTGGCGGTCGCTGCGGGTTCGGACGCGCGTGCCGATGAATTCATGGAAACGCTGCTCACCACGCTCGATGACATCACCCCGCGCCCGTTACAAACTCAGGTTTCACCCATCGCCGCGATGACTGGCTGGCTTGCCGGTAATGATGCGCCGGCCGGCTTTACGCTCGACAGCGACCTGGAACTACGCTCTGCCAGTCAGGCGCAGGCAGCAATCCGCTACGTCCATCACGACATTGCCGGCCCGGAAATCGCCGCGCACATCGCCGCCGGCAAGATTGCGACAAAGCTTGGCATGACCTGGAACGACAAGGTTTCGTTCGTCCTCACCGACAAGTTGCACCTCAAGCGCCTGGCCTTCCTCGACATTCTCAAGGATCAAACCGATCAATCCGGCATAACGGCAGACGAGCAATTCGACGCCGACTTCGCCCTGATGGCCGGCGAACTCGCCCAGCTTTTCGACGATCTGCTGATCGCGCTGGGCGGCGAGCTGAAACCCGCCTGAAAGGACTGACCTGTGAATCCCGCGAAAATAAACCAGCTTTTCGACACTCTGCGCGCAGCGTGTGTCCGCCAATTCGGCTTCAACCCTCGGCGCATTACGGCAGAAATACGCTACGTCGGAACGGAAGGCCATGGGAAGGATCTCATGTACATCTTTCGGGCCGCAGGCAGCCATTCACAGCTGGCGCTGAAGGGCACCTATGTGAGCTTGCGAGAACAGCATGGCGACAAGCCACACTGGACCGAAGCCGAGAAAGCTCATTTCAAAAATACCGATGCCGAAATCGACGCGGAGATCGCGGCGAAGCAGGCCGAGCTCGAGTTCACGCGCAACTGTCCACTCTATCAGGACCACCGCGAGCAGTTGTTGTCACACTACAAGGACTGGCCTGGCTATCAGGCCGCCGGGCCGCACCCGCGCGAAGCGGCAAGAACACTGCTCATCGCCCTGGCCGCTGCGCACGATGACCGGCTGACTGCCTTCGCCGAGCACATGCGGACGCATGATCCGGAACAACTGGCGCATCTGCTGTTGGCACCTTGCCACCTTGAAATTGAAGCAATCAGAGATGCGGCAAGTGCGGATGGGCACGCGGGCGTCAAGGCTATGTTGGCCATGTGATCAATCACGGTTCCAGCAGCGTCGGCACCAGCTTTTACGGCGTTCAGTAGGCTTGCAGGTCGGCCCCTCCCACATCGAGCGAATGCCGCCAGAACTGGTCGTCGCGGTCAAACAGGCGATAGGTGCCGCGCGGCCCCCAACTTCCGGCAGCATATGAGTTGATGAAC
>CAIYZZ010000164.1 GCA_903930805.1 uncultured Rhodocyclaceae bacterium
AGTGGGCATGTGGTGCTCGATACTGCTGCACTGGAAATGCTGCAACAGGCGGTCAACCACGCCGCACTGCCAGAATCCCTGCGCGGGCAGAAATTCACGGTGTTGTTGCCGGTCGTGTTCGAGGTGGCGGAGTAAGCCTGAAGTGAGCGCTTATTTCAGCGGGGCAATCGACTCGACATGAAAGCCGAAGTTGCTTGCCGCACGGTCAGCAAAGAAATGCTGCAAGGTCATGGCGACGGTGCGAAAGGCGATCTCCGTCCAGGGGATACTGGCCTCGTCGAACAGCGCAACCTCGAGACTTTCCTCACCGGGTGAAAAGTCGAGGTCGAGCAGGCGGGCACGATAAATTACGTGCACCTGATTGATATGCGGCACGGAAATCATCGTGTACATCGCATCCAGTGCAATGTTGGCGCAGGCTTCCTCGCGCGTTTCGCGGGATGCCGCCTCAGCCACGCTCTCCTGGTTTTCCATGAAACCAGCCGGCAGTGTCCAGCAGCCGCGACGTGGCTCGATGGCGCGGCGGCACAACAGCACGCGATCCTGCCACACCGGCAAGGCACCTACCACCAGGCGCGGATTGCGGTAGTGGATGGCACCGCAACTATCGCAGATATGGCGCGGCAGGCTGTCGCCCTGCGGCACACGCATGCTCACGGGCGCGGCGCAAGTACAGCAAAAATTGATCGCGGGCTCCATGGCTCGGCATTCTAGCGCGCTGCCCAGCAACACAAAGGGCGGGGTCGGTGTTATAAAACGGAACTATCCAAAAACCGCCATTCAAACGGCCATGACGGCCACCAACGACACCAACCGCTTCAAGCTCGAAAAGCTGCAGGAACTGAAAGCGCTAGGCGATCTGCCTTCGCCCAAAGGGGCAGCCTTGGCCGTCATGCGCCTGACGCGCAAGGAAGGTGTATCCACTGCCGAACTGGGGCGCATGGTGCAGACTGACCCGGCGCTGGTGGGACGACTGATCAAGGCTGCCAACTCGGCGCAAACGGGCGCCCACCGCCCGGTGGCGGCGGTGCAGGATGCGCTGATCATGCTGGGTATCCCGACGGTGCGCTATCTGGCGCTGAGTTTTTCACTGTTGTCCGGCCATCGCAGTGGGCAATGCGCCAATTTCGATTATCGCCGGTTCTGGTCGAATTCCCTGGCCTGCGCGGTGGCGACACAGGCCATCGCGGCGCGTACCCGCGCTGCCCCGCCCGAAGAAGCCTTCAGTGTCGGCTTGCTTTGTCGCATCGGTGAACTTTCGTTGGCTACTGTATTCCCCGAAGATTACAACCGTCTGCTGGGACAATTGGCGATTGATCGCTCGTTATCGCTCGCCACCGTCGAGCAAAGCGCTTTCGCCGTGACGCACAATGAACTCACGGCGGCGATGTTGCAGGACTGGGGCCTGCCGGGCATGTTTGTCGACCCGGTGTTCGCGCACGAGAATCCTGAAAGCGCCAATTTCCCCCCCGATTCACGTCAGTACCAATTGACCTGGACGCTGACCCTGGCACGCCTGATCGCCGACATTTGTCTTGCCGCAGAGTCTGAGCGGCGCGGTCTGATGTCGAAGTTGTTCCTGCTCGGCAGCAAGTTGTCTCTGGATAGTGAGTCGCTCATTGCTTTGTGCGACAAGGTGGTGCGTGAGTGGCATGAGTGGGCGGCCCAATTGAGTGTCGACGCCAATGAAGTACCACCTTTCGAAGAACTGTCCAAGCCGCCTGCGGCACCCGAGTTGTCGCAATCCGGCATGCCCAGTGCCGCCAGTTCCGAAGGCCCGCTGCGGGTGCTGGTGGTGGATGACGACAAAAGCATGCGTACCCTGTTGAAGGCGCTGCTGGCGCATTCCGGCTATGAGATATACGAGGCGAAGGACGGTCAGGAAGGTTTCGACAAGGCGCTCGAGGTGCGGCCGCAGATCATGATCACCGATTGGTTGATGCCCGAGATGGATGGCGTCGAACTGACCCGCGCCCTGCGCCAGACCAAGTTGGGACGCGGCATATATATTCTCATCCTGACCGCGCTTGAGGCCGAGGAAAAGCTGGTCGAAGCCTTCGATGCCGGCGTCGATGACTTCATGAGCAAGCCGCTGAAATCCAGGATTCTGGGTGCGCGTTTGCGCGCCGGTCAGCGCGTGGTGATGCTGCAGCAGGAAATCGAGCGCGATCGCGAGGAAATCCGCCGCTTCGCCGCCGAACTGGCGGTCACCAACCGACGCTTGCAGGAAGCCGCTTTGACCGATGTGCTGACTGGATTCCCGAACCGCCGCTATGCGATCGAGCGCTTCCAGCAGGAATGGCAGGCCACCAACCGCAGCAAGCGACCACTGTCCTGCATGGTGATTGACATCGACAACTTCAAGACCATCAACGACACGCATGGTCACGATGTTGGCGATATTGTCCTCAAGCAGACCGCACAGGCCATCAAGAGTGGCTTGCGCGCGCAAGACGTGGTCTGCCGCACCGGTGGCGATGAGTTTGTTGTCATCTGCCCCGAAACCGACCTTGCCGCCGCGCTGGTGTGTGGCGAGCGCGCCAGAAAGGCCGTGGCCGACGTGAAGCTGACTGCCGGCGCTGTCGAGATCAAGGGCA
>CAIYZZ010000165.1 GCA_903930805.1 uncultured Rhodocyclaceae bacterium
CCAAAGAACTCCGGGTCTGCTCGTCTACCATCAGTCATCGGAAAACTCGTATCGCCAAATCTATCGTTGAGTTCATGGGTCCGCACATTCTCACAGAAATTGCAAAGAAGCCGAAATGGATTGATAACCTCACCGCGACCAAAGAACGGATGGCTTGCAAGTTCGACCGCGCCCATTGACCCGTTGAAATCGCCACAAGAAGCTGGCAAAACTAGCTGAACATGTCCCTCAAGTTCACAAAGCACGTTCGGCGCCTCCTCAACCAGCCCTCCACCCGCACCTTCAGATCGTTACAGTAGTCTTGAGGGATCTGCTATGATGGTCTGGAGGTGCGGGGGAGGGTTCGGACGCAGGTTGTTTAACTATTGGATACGACTTGGGGGGAGTTAATTGTGGGCTTTCTCAGTTCACGTTTAAATATTACAGCTACCAGGCCAATGTTAAGGATAGCCCGTCGTCAACCCACAACCACACTGTTGTTGCTGAGAATGTCGCGAAGGGAATCCTGATGCTAGTAGACTCCGCCAGGAACATGAACGTCTTGCCCTATTATGATGCAGTTGTGAATCGCAATCACTAAAATGCATCTTGGATAATAGGCACGTCATGGCGGGTATCCGCGTGTTCGTTCCGCGATAAGTCCTCGTCAAGAACCCGTCTGATGCTGACAAATATGTTCTCCGCCAACTGTTGGCGGCCATCTTGCGTTAGATGTGCCAAGTCGATAAAGTTTTCATTTGCACCGTCCAGATGAGGATGGGTATCCACGAAGCAAATGCGGGGGTCTTGCTGCGTCATTTGCTCGACGAGCAGGGAATGGGCCATGTTTGCTCTGATCAATCCGAAGACGGACGGAAAAGTAGCCTGATAGAACTTCACCACATCCAAGCTGCTATGACTATTGACGGCTAGGGAAAAATTCGCAAGGGCCAGCCGTATTCCGTTGGTTTGGGTGATTGTGATCAAGTCGCGGTAGGCTCGAGCGTATTCGGATTCGAGGACGTTGGACACCTTGGGGGAATGCACGACCAAGTTCCAACTTCTTTGGCGGTAATATAGAATCTTCAGCCGGTGCTCAACACCGGCCAACAGCCTCATCGGCCTCTCTCTATAGACTGGCGGGATTTTGCCGGATACCGGTGGCAAGGCATGATCGAGCATGCGAAATCCATTGAGGCCATGATAGGAGATTATCATGTCCGGTTTAAGTGGTAACATGTCTTTCTGCAGCCGATAGAGATTATTCTGAAGGTTCAAAGCAGGAATACCTGCATTAATCACCTCGACCGGCCGGCTGGGTTTAAGTCGCTGCTGGATCATTTCTTCGAGCAACTCCGGCCAGGGTCTGTCGGAAGGTGCCAAGGTGCAACCAAACGTAGTGGACTCACCCAACGCAAAAATGCGGTAGGTGTTGCCTTTGTCGCTGGCAATCTCTCGACCACGAAATCCCAGGCTGTTGATGGAAATGCGACTTTGAAACAATTCCCCGTGCCATCCTGGGCGCAATCGGTGCGGCAGCTTGTTGTCAGGATCAACCATAAAGACTCTTCCCATCAAGTTCCATTGATCCAAATAATAGTTCCACCACTGAGCGTAGGCGGCGGGATCCTGCTTGGCCGCGGCATACGAGTAATATTTCTTGCCGACCTCAGGCCGATTATTAAGATGGTATGCCGGGCTAAGTATCAAATCAGCGACCGGAAGGCAGATGACGAGCAAGAGCAGGGTGTTTACAAGTTGAATGCTCAAGAATGAGAGGTGAAATCTCAATTTGGCAACAATCACGATGGCGCTCAGCTAAACTGACCCACCTCTGTTCAGCTTAACTGACCCAGCGGTTCAAAGCAGGGGGCGGTGCTTTTTCTTTCCAAGTAGTGGAAGGTGTTGGCGTTGAGAAGCCGTAGAGAGCTAAGGCTGGGCTGAC
>CAIYZZ010000166.1 GCA_903930805.1 uncultured Rhodocyclaceae bacterium
AGCGCGACATCCCGTTCATGCGCCACGCTTTGGTGTTCAACGCGATCTCTTTCATCACCTTCGCCGCGGCGGTGTTCTTCCTCTTCTCGCGCGGCCTGCACCTGTCGATCGAATTCACCGGCGGCACGCTGACAGAAGTTGGCTATGCGCAAGCGCCCGATCTCGAAAAGATCAGAAAGCAACTCGAGACTGACGGCTTCACCGACACTCAGGTGCTCAACTTCGGCTCGTCGCGCGATGTGCTCATTCGTGTACCGCTAGGCAAGGATGGCGAGACCGGCAAGGTCAGCGAGCGTATCAACACCAGCCTGCAGGCCGTCGGCGGCGACCCGCAACTCAAGCGCGTCGAGTTCGTCGGCCCGCAGGTCGGCAAGGAACTCGCCGAGGATGGCGCGCTCGCCCTGCTGCTGGTGATCATCGGCATCGTCGTCTATCTCGCCTTCCGCTTCGAGTGGCGCTTCGCGGTGTCGGCGATCATCGCCAACCTGCACGACGTCATCATCATCCTCGGTTTCTTCGCCTTCTTCCAGTGGGAGTTCTCGCTCCCGGTACTGGCGGCGGTGCTGGCGGTGCTGGGTTATTCGGTAAACGAGTCGGTGGTCGTCTTTGATCGCGTCCGCGAAACCTTCAAGAAACAGCGCGGTCTCACCACGCCCGAGGTCATTAACTACGCCATTACCAGCACCATCTCGCGCACCATCATTACCCACGGTTGCACGCAAATGATGGTGACTTCGATGCTGCTCTTCGGCGGCGCAGCACTGCACTACTTCGCGCTGGCGCTGACCATCGGCATCCTCTTCGGCATCTACTCCTCGGTGCTGGTCGCCAGCCCGCTGGTCATGTGGCTCGGCGTTTCGCGCGAGCAATTCATCAAGGCGAAAAAGGAACAGGTCGAGGGCGCCACCGAGGATGGGGCGTGCGTCTGAAGCCATGAAGGCCTATGTCTGGGATCTGCCGACTCGGCTGTTTCATTGGTCGCTGGTCCTCCTGGTAATCGCCGCCTTCGTCAGCGCGAAGATTGGCGGCAATGCGATGCTCTGGCACGGCCGTTTCGGTCTGACAATTCTGGGTCTGCTGGTCTTCCGCATTATTTGGGGATTTGCCGGTTCCACCTACGCACGTTTTACCCAGTTCGTGCGCGGCCCCGCCGCTATCCGCGCCTACCTGCAAGGTGCATGGCAAGGGCTGGGGCATAACCCGCTGGGGGCATTGTCAGTGCTGGCCCTGCTGGGCGTACTGGCACTGCAAGCGAGCACCGGCCTCCTCGCCAACGACGACATCGCCTTCGAAGGCTATCTCGTGCCGCTGATCGGCAGCGAGTTGAGCTCGAAAATCACTGGCATCCACGAATTGCTCGAAACGGTGCTGCTGTTGCTGGTGGCGGCACACGTCGGTGCCATCGTCTATTACGTCCGCGTGAAGAAGCACAATCTCGTGCAGCCGATGCTTACCGGTTGGGCAGCGGGTAAGCCAGAGCAATCGGCCACGGGCGGTGGTGCAGCTGCCTTCGTCATTGCCGTGTTGATTGCGGCAGGCGTCGTCTGGGCCGCCTCGGGCGCGCTGCTGCCCCCACCTCCGCCAGCGCCGCCCCCTTCCGCCGCACCTCTCTTCTAAAACGCTGCCCCAAAGTTGGCGGCGTACCGGCTATCGCCGTCCCGCCAGCGCCGACTTTTTCGGCCAGAGGAAATTGCAGGTTGTAGCACCGATGTGCTATGTTGATGGCCTCATTCAGCCCTTGGAGCCTGTCATGTCCACCACTACTATCCGCCTGTCGGAAGAGTTGAAAGCCCGCGTTGCCGAGGCGGCGAAACACGCCGGTACGACCGCGCATGGTTTCATTCTCGCAGCCATTGCGGAAAAGGCCGAGCAGGAAGAACGTCGCACCAGGTTCGATGCGGAAGCGGAAGAGCGGTATGCCCGCATCGTGGCATCCGGTAAGACAATTCCCTGGCAGGAAATGCGCGGCTATCTTGAAGCGCGTATTGCCGGCAAGTCGGCAAAGCCACCCGTGGCGCGCAAACTGGCGCGCTGAGCGTGTCGGCCATTGAACTGGCGGCGGAGGTTGGCGAAGATTTCGAACGCATCCTCGATCACCTTGCCAATTACCAGGTAGAAAACGCCGGGCAGCGCATCCGGGAGATCATCGGGGCACTCGACGTGCTGGAACACAATCCGCTAATTGGAAGACCGGTGGCCAACGGCAAGCGCGAACTTGTGATCGGGCGTCGCTCACATGGCTACGTGGCCTTGTACCGTTACGTGGCTGAAATGGACATCGTCTTCGTGCTGGCCATTCGTAGCCAGCGCGAGGCCAGCTATGCGGAGCGGTATCCCACCGAGTAGCTTCCTCAGGCCGTCCCGCCAGCGCCGACTTTTCTGATGCCCCAAAGCAAACGGCCACCCGCAGGTGGCCGTTCGTTTTTGTGACGACGCTGACTTCGGTTATTTTTCTTCCTTACGGAACTTTTCATGGCAGCCCTTGCAGCTTTCGGCGAGCTTACCGAATTGCGCCTTCACAGCCACTGAGTCACCGCCCGCTGCTACCGTGGCCATTTCGTTGGCTTCTTTGTTGAAAGCCATCGCGACTTTGCCCACGCCATCTTTGTCGTTGAACAGTTCCGATTTGGCATGCGTATCGTGCCAACCCTTTCCCTTGTCCGTACCGGGCTGGTAAAGAACGCCCATCCCCGAATTGGCAATGGCCTGGATCACATTGGCTGCCTGAACGACTTGATCCTTGTTGTACGTACCTTCGATGTTCGCCTTGATGCGCTGCATGTTCCATCCCATGGTCTGGTAAGCCGACTGGCGCCAGCGGATTTGATCTTCAGGTTTGCCAACAGACTGTGCTAAGACAGCACCGACCATTACGGTCAGCGCAACACCGGCGATGAGCGATTTAACAATTTTCTTCATGAGTTTCTCCTTTGGGTTGGGTTACTGCAAGGGTAATTCTATGTCACATCACTGGCGGCAAACACCTGCTTGACACGCATTTGCCCCCCCTCGGCAACTAATGTCACCAAGCGATCGATGTTGGGATGTTTGCCCGGATGCGCTTGGGCATCGGTCGCATGTTCTGCATACAACTCCAGCCCCTTTTTCGCGGCTTCGGCGGTAATTGCGCCGTACAACTGTGCGAGATGGTTATAAACCGCCAGCGAACCAGTCTGGCCAGGTTTGTTTTCAATGCTGGCAAGCACTCCGCCGTTGGCGTCGAGTAGTTGCAGCGCCGACAAATGGGAGACTTTTGGCAATTGCTTGAGGTTTTCCGCAAATGCCATCTCAGACCCCCCTGGCGAGTTCGACCGCCTTGCCGATGTAGCTGGCCGGCGTCATTTCGAGCAGGCGCTGCTTGTCAGTTGCAGGGATCGCCAGCTTACCGATGAATTCGCGCAGCGCCTCGGGTTCGATGCCCTTGCCACGCGTGAGTTCTTTCAACTGTTCGTAGGGGTTGGGCACGCCGTAACGGCGCATCACCGTCTGCACCGGCTCGGCCAGCACTTCCCAGCAGTTGTCGAGATCTTCGGCAAGGCGCTGTGGATTAGCTTCCAGCTTGTTCAGGCCACG
>CAIYZZ010000167.1 GCA_903930805.1 uncultured Rhodocyclaceae bacterium
CCCCCCCCCGCCCTGACTTTCGGTTCAATGCCTGCAAAGCGGGGCGATTGCCGGCATTCGCGAGCGAAGCTTATGGAACAGCAGCCGCATGATGGAAGACGGTTATGATGGGCGCTCTTGTCAAATTATCTTTAGCAGGACCACCATGAACCCAAGCACATTCCTTGTGCAGCTATCCGACCAGGGCCTGATCCGCGCCAGCGGCGAGGACGCAGCCGCCTTCCTGCACAACCTGATGACCAATGACATCAACCACATTCCCGCTGATGGCGCCCGCAACGCCGGGATGTGTACCGCCAAGGGCCGGTTGATCGCCAGCTTTCTCATCTGGCGCGAAGGTGCAGATTACCTGTTGCTGCTGTCCGCCGACATCCTGCCGGCCATCCTCAAAAAACTCTCGATGTATGTGTTGCGCAGCAAGGTCAAGCTCACCAGCCTGGCCGACGAGCGGGTGCTGTTCGGCGTCACCGGCCCAGATGCCGCCCGTATCCTTGGCTGCGACATCGCGCCGATGACCACCGCCACCATTGAGGGTGGCACGGCCATTCGGCTCGACCAACAGCGTTTTATCCTCACCACTCAACCAGATGTTTCTGCCGAAGTTCAGGCCAAGCTCACTACCCAGACCAAATCCGCAGATCTCACTGCCTGGCATCTCGCCGAAATTGCTGCCGGCATCCCGCGCATTGTCGCCGCCACGCAGGAGGCCTTTGTGCCGCAGATGGTGAATTACGAAGTGGCGGCCGTCGGCGGCGTTAGCTTCCAGAAAGGCTGCTATCCCGGTCAGGAAATCGTCGCTCGCACCCAATACCTCGGCAAGATCAAGCGCCGCATGTACCGGGCCAAACTCGACACGCCCTTCCCTGCAGGCACCGACGTTTTTACCCCCGAGGCGGGTGATCAGCATTGCGGCGCACTGGTGCTGACCGCGCCCTCGCCCGAAGGCGGCCACGAATGCCTGGTGGTCGTGCAATCATCCGGCGCAGAAGCGGGCGAAGTACATGTCGGCAAGCCCGACGGGCCGCGCCTGCAAATGCTTTCCTTGCCTTATACCCTTGAATAAACAGTGTGCCTGATCCTCGTCGCGTGGCAGGTGCATCCAGACTACCCCCTGGTGGTCGCTGCGAACCGCGACGAGTTCTACGCACGCCGTACCGCCAGCGCCGACTTTTGGGCTGAATTTCCGCAGGTGCTGGCGGGGCGTGACCTGGAAGCGGGCGGCACCTGGCTGGGCATCACACGCGAAGGCCGCTTCGCCGCACTGACCAACTACCGCGACCCCGCCAACCAAAAACCCAAGGTGCCCTCGCGCGGCAAACTGGTGTCAGATTTTCTGACCGGTGGCACCGACATCGATACCTATCTGGATAGCCTGTCGGCCGCCGACTACAACGGCTTCAATCTCCTGCTCGGCAATTTTGAAAACAAGAACTCTCGGTTGGTCGCCTTCAGCAACGTATCCACGGATCGGCATGAACTCGGGCCCGGCATCTACGGCCTGTCGAACCACCTGCTTGACACACCCTGGCCAAAAGTCGGCGCTGGCAAGACGGCACTAAATGATGCCCTGGCTGCCCTGCCTGATGAAACCGCCCTCTTTCACCTGCTGCACGACGACACCATCCACCCCGACAACACGCTGCCTGCCACCGGTGTTTCTCTCGATTGGGAACGCCTTCTTTCCGCCGCTTTCATCCGTAGTCCCGAGTACGGCACACGTTGCTCGACACTTGTAAAAGTCGGCGCTAGCGGGACGGCAACGTTAGACGAGCAGACTTGGTTACCCGGTAATCAAGCCTGCGAACGGCGGCGCTTCCAGTTCCCGTTGGAGCGGAAATGAAAACTTTGCTAGCCATCTTCTTGCTGCTCTGCTCCAGCGTCCATGCGGAAACGGTCGCCTGCCACGTGACTTACGGCGGCGAAACCCGCACGCTGGAAGCGCAGCCGGTCAGCGATCCCTATACCGTACCCACAGTACAAGTCGGTTCCTACTTTCTCTTCAAGCTGGTCTTCGAGGATCGCACTGTCATCAAGACCACTGTCTATGCCGACCGTGACTCTGGCCCGACGCCCTTGCACCAGGGGATTTTTACCTGGCCACCGATCAACAGCGGCCCGCATGGCTTCACCGGCCTGCACTTCGTTTATGAACCCGTCCGTGATGGGGAACTGGAGTACTGGTGCGAGCTAAACTGAGGTTCGCGCTGACAGGTTTCCTGATGCTATGCGTACTGGCGACGGCCCGCGCCGAGCCGGTGAGGCTGGTCTTCGTCGGTGACATCATGCTCGATGACGGCCCCGGACAAGTCATCGCTGAAGGCCGCGACCCGCTGGCACCGTTTGCCGCACTACTGGCAGATGCCGACTACCGCATCGGCAATCTCGAATGCCCCATTGCGACGGTAGGCAAGCCGCTGGACAGCAAGATCTTCAGCTTTCGAGCCCATCCGCGTGTGTTTTCCGTTATCAAGGGTCGTTTCGATGCCCTGGCGGTTTCCAACAACCACTCCGGCGATTACGGCCAGGCGGCCTTTCTTGAAACTCTGGATCATCTGAAGCGAATCGGTATCGTCAGTTTCGGTGGCGGACGCAATCTTGTTGAGGCGCATGCACCGCTGTGGATCGAGAAGAATGGCCTGCGCATCGCCGTGCTGGGCTACAACGAATTCAAGCCGCGCAGTTTCGAGGCCGGCCCGAACTGGCCGGGCATCGCCTGGAGCGAAGACAGCCAGGTGATCGCCGATATCCGCGCGGCACGTACCGCCGGGGCCGACGTGGTGATCCCCTACATGCACTGGGGTTGGGAGCGCGAACCGGCACCGACCGAACGACAGCGCCGGCTCGCGCGGTTAATGATCGATGCCGGTGCCGATGCCATCGTCGGCGGCCATCCGCACGTTACCCAAGGCACCGAGATTTATCGCGGCAAGCCGATCATCTACAGCCTGGGCAACTTCGTCTTCGACGGCTTCGAACTACCGGCAGCGAAAATCGGCTGGTTGCTGCAAATGACGGTAGATCGCGGCGGGGTCACGGCCTGGCAAACGGTCGACGCCCTCATTGACGAGGCAGGTATTCCTGCCCCCCGCCAGTAAATCTGGCTACGCGCCTTTCTTGATGCTGAGGAAGCTCCAGTCGTCCAGACTGGCTTCCGTGGAACCAGAGTCAAAATCCTTCAGGCTTTGGGAAAAACGCTCGATGAAGGTGCTGCAAAAATTGGCGACCATTTCACCACTATCCTTGTTGGGAGTGAAACCCTTGAGCAACTCGGGCTGGTTACGGATAACAGAGGCAAGAAATTCGCAGGCGGCGAGGTGTTGTATGTCCATGATGAGTTCCTCCAGGGTGGGCGTTCAGGTAGCAATATCGACTTGTGTATAGGGGAGCACAAGATCGAACAGTTCAATGATGTCCGCGTTCCGCATGCGCACGCAGCCGATCGAACCGGGTGTGCCCATCGGTACGCTGTCAGGGCTGCCGTGGATGTATACGTAACGACGCATGGTGTCGACTGCGCCAAGCCGGTTGAAGCCCGGTTCGCAGCCCGAGAGCCAGAGGATACGCGTCAGAATCCAGTCGCGGTTGGGGTTTGCCGCCGCGAGTTCCGGTGTCCAGACTTCACCGGTCGGCCGACGGCGCACGAACACCGTATTTGCCGTCTCGCCAGCGCCGACTTTTGCGCGGATGATGTGGCGGCCGCGCGGGGTGCAAAAGCTCCCGCTCTGCTCCCCGGCTCCATTCGTCGCCGTCGATATCGGATACTGTTTGAGCAATTCACCCGCAGCGTCAAACAATTTCAGTGTTTGTGCGGCGATACTGATCTCGATACGCATCAGGCCACCTCTGTTCTTGCGCGCCGGGCGGCAAAGAAGTTGGACAGGAGTGACCCACATTCCTCGGCGCGCACCCCACCGATAATCTCGGCATGATGGTTCAAACGCGTTTCGGCAAACAGGTCAATCACGCTGCCCGCCGCGCCAGTCTTGGGATCCTGCGCGCCGAACACGACACGGCCGATGCGGGCATGCATCATCGCGCCGACGCACATCGCACAGGGTTCGAGCGTCACATAAAGTGTGCAGCCGGGCAGCCGGTAGTTGCCGAGATGGGCAGCGGCATCGCGTAGCGCCATCACCTCGGCATGGGCAGTGGGATCGTGACGACCGATCGGCTGGTTGCAACCGCGCCCGACGATTTCGCCGTCCTTGACCACGACCGCACCGACCGGCACCTCACCCAGCGTCGCCGCTTCGCGTGCCAGAATGAGGGCCAGACCCATGAAGTCGCTGTCATCTATCATGCTGATCGCTTTGCAGCACACGCCGAATGCCTTCAGCCAGAATCGTTGGATCTTCCGCCCCGACAATGATCTGATTACCAGGCAGGATGAAGGTCGGCACCATGTTGATGCCCAGCGCACGCACATCACTCTCTTGCTGCCGCACATTGTCTGCGTCAAGATCGGAAGCCAGATAGTCGGCGACCTTCCGGGCGTCATAGCCACACTCGGCGGCTATCGAAACCAGCACGCCGGCGTCACCGATGTGCTCGCCGCGCTGGAATTGCGCCACAAAGAGCCGCTCGACCAATGCATCGATCTTGCTCGCGTCGGGTTCGACTGTTTGCGCCCGATGCAGCAACCGGTGCGCCATCAGGGTATTCGCCCGCAACTGGATTTTCTCAAAGGCGTAGTCGAGACCATAGGCGCGACCCGCCACCCGGACACGTTCAAAGAGTTCTTCTACCTGCGCCCGACTGCCAAACTTCTTCTCAAGAAACGGATAATAAGGTTCCCCATCGGGCGGGGTGTCGGGATTGAGGAAAAACGGACGCCAGCGGACGCGGCATTGAAAATCCGGCCGTTCCTGCCGGATCAAGGCAATGGCGGCCGCCAACCGGCGCGTGCCGATGAAACACCACGGGCAGACGATGTCGGAAACGATTTCAATGGAGAACATGGTGTTGCCTCCCTCACCGGCATTCTGCCATGCACATGCAACGCGCGCCGTCCCGCCAGCGCCGACTTTTCGTGTCGGTGCCAGCAGGGGGTGTAACGATCAGGCGTTCTTCGTCACTTTGCCGCCATCATCCAACAGTTGTGCCTGAGCTGCTGCCAGTCGCGCAATCGGCACGCGCGGGCCGGAACAGGAGACATAGGTCAGCCCGATCTTGTGGCAGAAGGCGATCGAGCCCGGATGACCGCCGTGCTCGCCACAGATGCCAATCTTGAGTTCTGGATTGGTCTTGCGGCCTTCGGTGACAGCCAGCTTCATCAGTTCGCCGACACCCTTCTGGTCGAGCACTTCGAAGGGGTTGTCGACGAGGATGCCCGCCTCGACATAGCCCGGCAGGAACTTGTTCTCGGCATCTTCGCGGCTGAACGAGAATGTGGCCTGCGTCAGATCGTTGGTGCCGAAGGAGAAGAACTCGGCATCCTGCGCCATGCGGCCGGCGCGCAGGCAGGCGCGCACCACTTCCAGCATCGAGCCGAATTTGTATTTCACGTTGATGCCGTGGGTCAACAATACAACCTGATGAATGCGTTGCACATAGCTGTGAATGCGTTTGAGTTCTTCC
>CAIYZZ010000168.1 GCA_903930805.1 uncultured Rhodocyclaceae bacterium
CCGTGTTCCGGCGGGCACACGGCATAGATGTTGAACAGGGCCGGGCGCCGGCTGTTCAAGCCATCGACATAGCTTTCCAGCAGGTGATTGACGTGGGCGATGGTGCCCTGCATCACATACGAGGTGCGGTGCGCCATGCCGATCAGCGAGATCTCCTTGCGGGTCTCCTGCTTGCCGCGCGACGCGGTGCCGAAGGGCGCCATGTCGGACACCTGGCTGATGAAGCCTGAGGTACAGGCTTGACCACCGGTGTTGGAATACACCTGCGTGTCGACCACCAGGATCTTGATCGGCATGCCGGACATCAGCGCGCGCGAGAGGTTCTGGAAGCCGATGTCGTACATCGCACCGTCGCCACCGAGGCTGACGACTGGCGGGCAGAGCAGCCATTCGTCCGCCGTGAAGGCATGCCAGTTGAAGCGGCGGAAGAAATCGTCGTCGCGATCGGGCAGGTAGTCGTTGGCGAGTTCCTTCTCGGCTTTGCGGATGGCCTTGAAGCCATCGGCCATCTTCGCCATGTGGCCCTCGAAGATGCCCATCGCCACCGAGGGCGAGTCCTGGAACAGGTGCGATGTCCAGGGGAATGGATAGGGGTGGAAGGGGTAAGTGGCGCCCCAGACCGAGGTGCAACCGGTGGAGTTGATGATGCCCATGTCGGCGCGGCCGCGTTTGCTCGGCCCCTCGACATAGCGCCACTTCAAATCTTTCAGTTTTTCGAGCAACTGGGCGGTGTTTTTCACCCAGATTGGGTCGAGCAACTGCGAGGGCTTGTTCTCGTTGAGCTTGGCGGCCAGATTTGACAGGGTCAAGTCGTGCTGACCGGTCGCATCGACGGCGCGCATCACGGCGCCGGTGTCGGTGATATCGACGGCCGAGGCGAGCTTGACGCGCATGTGCTGCTCGAGCTTGCCGATCAGATCGTCGATCTTTTCAACAAAGCCCTTGACGCGCGGTTGCATCAGCGCGGCGACTGTCGAGGTGAACAGGTGGATCGCCGTCTTCTCGCCACAGCCGAGGCAGGCGCCGTCGCCGCAGGCCATCGAGTTGTAATTATGCTTGTCGAGCAACAGGGTTTCGAGCGCGCCAATCTTTTCGTCGAGGCTGTCGATACGGCTGTATTCCTTGGGCGTGGTCGGCAGGTCGAGCCAGAATTTCCAGTCCTGACGCATGCGCTCCGTCGACTCGTCGGTCTGCGTCACCATCTTCAGCGCGTTGTCCTCACAAACCGTGACGCAGATGGCGCAGGCCTTGCAGGTGTAGGGGTTGATGGTGATGGAGAACAGGCCGCCACTGCCCTTGGCCTTCTTCTCTTTCTGCGTCCAGAAGGGTTTGGTGGTGCTGAAAGGGAAATCACCCATCTCGATGGTGAACAGCTTGAACTCGGCCGCCATTTTCGTGCGATCTTCCTCGGGCGCCTCGGCCACGGTGGCCGCAATTGCCTGGTCGATCAAGGGCCGCACCGCCACGCCGTCACCGGCAATCAGCCCACGCAATTTCTTCTCAACTGCGCGCGCAGCGCGACGCAGGAAACGCGTTGGCGTCCCGGTGGTCTCAATACGATTTATGATCGTATTGAAGACATCCGCCACCGAACTCACCAGACCGGGAATCGCCGAGTCAGGGCATTCGGTGTAGCAGTTGCCACAGGCCGTGCAGTTTTCAGGCGTCCATACCGGATGATCGAAGCGGATGCCTGTCATGTCGCGGAACACACCGGTTGCCGCCGGAATGATCGAGGTACCGATGAAGGGGTCGACGAGGTTGTCCGAGCCCTTGCCGGTCAGATAGAAGTTGCCGGTGCGCTCCCAGAAAGCATGGATATCGGCGATACCGCCGTCGGTGGCGGGTAGTTGCTGCAGCATCATTGGCAGGCCGGCATCCTTCTTGGCGAACTGCTTACGGGTGACGCCAACCTGCTTGTCGGTGATCTCGGTCAGTTCGGTGAAACCACGCTTCACCACACGCAGGTTGTCCTGCACCACGCGCGCACCCTTGCCACCGAACTTGTATTGCAACTGCGCCTCGATGGCGGCGAACAACGCATTTTCGGTAAGCCCGGCGTTCTGCATGGTCGGGCTAGCAGCGAAGAAAGCGCCCTGGAACACGTTGCCCTGCATGCGTAATTGCAGTTCGGCCGAACCGGCTTCTTCGCGGGCAATCTGGAAGGCGTCGAGGTAGAACACATGAATATCGTTATCGACGATGAATTTCTGCGCCCAGAGTGGGAAGGTCGCCCAGGTTTCCTTGCCAGAATTAGATTGGATAATGAAGTAGCCACCCTTCTTCAGGCCGGAGAGCGGGTTGGAGTGGCCGAAGACATTAGGGTCTGGTGAGAGCACCACGTCGACATAAACGTATTCGCAGTTGATGCGAATCGGCTCGGGGGCAGCGGAGAGGTAGTAAGTGGTTGGCTGTCCTTTTTTCTCCGAACCATATTTCGGGTTAGCCTTGATGTCCCAGCCGAGCAACTCGAACAGCGTCATCGCCAGGTTCTTGCCGGTGGTGATAGCACCCCAGCCACCGACCGAGTGCATGCGCACGGTGATGGCACCCTTTGGTAGCAGATTTGGGTTTTCGCTGCCGCGCAACCCCAGCGCCTTGATCTGTGGATATTTATCCTGCAGATCCTGCTGATGGATCTCGTCCTTCGGATTGAGCGGATCGCGGGCGAAATCGATGGAGAGGTAGAAGAATTTACGGTGAGCAGCTCCAGGTAGCATGTTCTCAATGGTACCGATCAGCCCCTCGGGCTGCAGATCGCGCGAACCGAGGCCATAGCAACCGGAATACAGGCGCGGCATATCGCCGGTACCGTAGGATGCATAGTTGGGGAAGGGCTTTTCACCATCGGTCGCTGTACCGTTTTCGATGCACTTGATCAGCGTGGCGCGCACTTCACGAATCAGTGGCAGGTCTTCGGCTAGCGGTTGGTCGGTGCGCTCGAGTACGGCCACGCCTTTCTTGCCGCGCAACACCTTGCCGATCAGGTCGCCGGGGAAGGGGCGGTACATGGTGATATTCACCACGCCAACCTTGAGCTTGCGTGTCTCGCGCAGATAGTCGGCGACGCACTCGGCCTGCACGATCATGCTGCCCATGCCGAGGATGACGTATTCCGCATCCTCCATCTCGTAGGTTGATACCCGCTGGTAGCTGCGGCCGGTCAGGCCGGCGTACTCCGCCATGCACTTGTCCGTGAGGGATTCGATGTGATCAAAGAAGTAGGGGCGCTGGCCGGCAGTAGCCTGCATGTAGGCATCCTGATTCTGTACCACGCCCGAGACCATGGGGGTATCCACATCCCAGATTGCCGGCACACGGCGGCGCTTCGGGCCGTACAACATCTGCTGAGCGGGGGTGGGCGAATCGATGAGGTCGTCAGGTTTTCCGACGAATTCCTCGATCAACTCGCGCTCGGGCAACAGCGCCGACTCGATCAGATGGGTGGTCAGGAAGCCGTCCTGGCCGATGATCGCGGGGGTCAGCGACAACTCGGCGATCTTGCGGCCGATCAGGTTCAGGTCAGCAGCCTCGGTGGCATTTTTTGCCAGCACCTGGATGAAGCCGGTGTCATCGACGCAGTGGTAGTCGTCGTGGCTGCAGTGTACGTTCAGCGTCGCCTTGGTGATGGCGCGGCAGCCCATGTTGAGCACATAGGGCAGGCGCTTGCCGACGGCGCCGTAAAGCGATTCGTGCATGAAGGCCACGCCCTGAGCGGAGGAGAAGTTCACCGCGCGCAGGCCGGTCATCGCCATACCGGCGGTCACACCCGCTGCGGCATGCTCGGACTCGGGTTCGATGAAAATCAGCGGACGGTCGGAAATATTGAGGTGGCCAGCAGCCACGGCCTCAGCCCAGTATTCGCCCATCTGCGTCGAGGGCGTGATCGGGTAAGCGCCGGCGGCATCCGAAGCTTCGCGCTCGACATGGATGACGGCAGTATTTCCATCGACGGCATCGCGCACGCCCGGATATTTGACCTTGGCGGCAGATTGATCGGCACCGGTTGCGGACGAGGACTGGAACAGTTTATTCAACATGACAAGCTCCTAAAGTATTCAGTACGACTCAGTGCAGATTGGCGAAATTAGTGTAACGGCAGCGCATCCTGCCGCAGAATTTTCTTGGCGGCAGCGCCCTTGACAGCCTTGCCGGGATTTTCAAACCAGACGATGGCACCAGTGGGACAACGCTCGATGGGACTGCGCGTAGCCAGGGTATTCAGTTCGTACAGCACCGCCGCCAGATTGCCATCAAGGCGAATCAGGCCTGGCGCGGCATCGGTAACGCAGCGGCCACAAGCGGTACAAGCGACTTCGCAGGAAGCTTCCGCCGTATCGCCGTCCGCCTTGTTCTTGCAAGCCACCCAGAGCTTGCGGCTCACCGGTTCGACGGAAAACAATCCTTTCGGGCAGACTTCGACGCAATCATTGCAGCCAGTACATTTATCGGCATCAACATTGGGCAGTCCATGAATATCCATGGTGATGGCATCGAAGGTGCAAACGCTGGCGCAATCCCCCAGCCCCAGGCAGCCCCAAGCACATTCTTTACCGCCGCCCGATACCACGGTCGCCGCCCGGCACGATGCATGGCCGGCATAGCGGGCCCGCAGGAAAGCGACGTGGCGGCCACCGGCGCAGGCCAGACGGGCAACACGTTTTTCGGCTTGGCCGGCAGCAACCCCGAGGAAATCGGCGATTTCCTGGCGTTGGGCCGGAGAACTGACTGAACATTGCGCTGGCTCGATTTCGCCGGCAACGACTTTCTCGGCGAAGTTGCGGCAACCGGCTTGACCGCAGGCACCACAGTTGGATTTTGGCAGACGCCCTTCGACTTCGTCGATGCGCGGGTCTTCGTAGACATAAAGTTTGCGGCTGGCAATAGCCAGCATCCAGGCCAGCAGGAAACCCAGGCCAAGCATGAATACGCCAGAAATTGCCAGATTCGACAACGATTCCATCAGACCCCCGCCGAACGCGTCGCAACGACGCACCGTGATCGAAAACACCGCCCATCGTCCACTTTCGGTGCATAAGCCGAATGGATGACGGGCGAACCTTCGCCGGCCAACTAAGGCACTCGCCTTGCGGGCATGTACCTCGACGGCCACCACGGCGCGGTCAGGGGGGTGCCCCGGCCAACTGGACGAAAAGGCGGCTTGCTGCCCTTCCGCAAATGACACGCACAAGGTTGCGCCCGGTGCATGTTCGTGATGCGCCGCAGTATAGGAAACTTTGCGGCGGCGCAACAAACAATGGTTTTGATTGGGCCTATAAAAAATATTGTTACTGCCATACCCCATGTGAGGCATTTAATCCTGCCAGCATCGACTTTTGCTTGGTTTGGTGTCCGTTAAACAATATTCACCCGATTCAGGCAAAATTCGCCCCCATGCTGACCGCTACCAGCCTTTCCTGTATTCGCGGCGAACGCCGCCTGTTCGCCGGGCTCGATCTCGCGGTCGGGCCGGGGGAATGGCTGCATGTGCAGGGCGAGAACGGTGCGGGTAAAACCAGCCTGCTGCGCATCCTTTGCAGCCTATCGCCGCCTGCCGAGGGCGAAATCCGCTGGCGGGGCGAGCTGATCAAGGTGCTCGCAGAGGACTACCGGCGCGAGATGATGTTTCTTGGTCATCACGGTGCGGTGAAGGAAGAGCTCACCCCGCTGGAAAACCTCACGCTCGCCGCCCAACTCGACGGTACGGTGCTCGATGAAGTCGATGCCCTGAAAGCGCTGGCCCGCTTTGGGCTGCGCGGCCGCGAGGATCTGGCGGTGCGCTTTCTCTCCGCCGGCCAGAAGCGCCGCGTGTTGCTCGCCCGCCTCGCGGTGCGCAAGGCGGCGCTGTGGATACTCGATGAACCCTTCACCGCGCTCGATGTCAAGGCGGTCGACATGCTTTCGAGCCTGATCGAGGAGCATATCACCGGCGGTGGCATGGCGATTCTCACAAGCCATCAGAGCATGCCCCTGCCCAACGGCAAGGTGCTGAAGATATGAGCCCACCCTGTAAACCTTCGCTGCGCTCGGTTATCCCCTCAAGGGGCAAGAAACTCTTGGGGCGGCCCGGCGAGTTCCTTTCATGAATGCTATCGTCGCCATTATTCGCCGCGATCTGCTACTGGCAATGCGCAGGAAGAGCGAAGTGCTGACCGCGCTGTTCTTCTTCATCATCGTCGTCAGCCTGTTTCCGCTCGGTATCGGGCCGGAAACTGTCTTGTTGCGCAAGATCGCTCCGGGCATCCTCTGGGTTGCCGCTCTGCTGGCAACGATGCTCGGCTTGTCCCGGTTGTTCGCGCCCGACCATGCTGATGGCACGCTGGAGCAGATGGTCTTGTCCCCTACGCCGCTGGGTCTCCTGATCACAGGTAAAATCGTCGCCCACTGGATTACCACCGGATTGCCGCTGGTGCTGCTGGCACCGGTTCTGGGCATTCAGTTCGACCTGGAAGCTAGTGCGCTGTGGGTTCTGGTGGCGGCCTTGTTGCTGGGCACGCCGCTTTTGAGCTTGATTGGCGCGATTGGCGCGGCGCTGACGCTGGGCGTGCGCGGTGGTGGGGTCTTGCTTTCTCTGCTGGTGCTACCACTTTATGTGCCGGCGCTGATTTTTGGTGCTGGGGCGGTGGAAGCGCATATTTCCGGCCTGGGTGCCGGCGGACATTTGTCGTTGCTGGCTGCGCTGCTTGCAGTGGCCGTTTTTTTTGCGCCGTGGGCAACCACGGCAGCTTTGAGGATTGCACTTGAATAACAACCGGATTATTCACTGGTTCAAATACGCCTCGCCGCAGAGCTTCTATCCGCTCGCCGGCAAGATGATTCCATGGTTCTGGGCGCTGACCGTCGCGTTCGGCGTCGTAGGCCTATGGATCAGTTTCTTTGCCGCGCCCACCGACGCCCAGCAGGGCGAGGGTTATCGCATCATCTTCATCCATGTGCCGGCCAGTTGGATGTCGATGTTCATCTACATTGTCATGGCCGCTTGGGCTGGGCTGGGTCTGGCGCTCAACACCCGACTATCCGGCATGATGGCGCAATCGCTGGCGCCTACCGGCGCGCTGATGGCCTTTCTTTCCCTCTGGACCGGGGCGCTGTGGGGCAAGCCGATGTGGGGCGCCTGGTGGGTGTGGGATGCACGCCTGACGTCCGAACTGATCCTGTTCTTCCTCTACATCGGGTTTATCGCGCTACAGGCTGCCATTGACGACCCGCGTCGCGCGGACAAGGCCGGCGCCATACTTGCGCTGGTGGGCGTTCTGAATGTGCCGATCATCTATTTTTCGGTGAAATGGTGGAACACCCTGCATCAGGGCGCCTCGGTGTCGCTGACGAAATCTCCGGCGATGGCGCAGACCATGCTCTGGGGCATGCTGATCATGGCGTTGTGCTTCTGGATGTATTCGATCGCCGTTGCTTTAACGCGGGTTCGCGCCATCATTCTTGAACGCGAAGCCCATACCGAGTGGATCAAAGATCTTGCGGAGGTCAAACAATGAACTGGGGATCGCCTGCCGAATTTTTTGCCATGGGCGGTTACGCCTTCTACGTATGGGGCAGTTTTGGCGCCTGTGTTTTGATGATGGTTGTGGAACCTATTCTGGCCAGCAAACGTCGAAGCTCCATTTTGTCCAGCTTGCGCCGCGAACATTTGGCCGAAACACTTGAAAATAAATGAAACCACGTCATAAGAGAATTGCCCTAATCGCCGGCGGCTTGGCCGCATTGGCCATTGCCACCGTTTTCGTCATGCAGGCGCTCGACAGCAACATCGCCTTCTTCATAACGCCCAGTGAAATCGCCGCCGGCAAGGCACCGCAGGGTAAGGCCTTCCGCATCGGCGGCATGGTCAAGGAAGGCTCGATCAAGCGTGACAACCTGACGGTGTACTTTGTCGTCACCGACACGGTGAAAGAGGTGCCCGTAGCCTACACTGGTATCCTGCCTGACCTGTTCAAGGAGGGCAAAGGTGCGGTGGCGCAGGGCAAGCTCGGTGCCGATGGCCTCTTCACCGCGAGCGAAGTACTGGCCAAGCACGACGAGAATTACATGCCGCCCGAGGCGAAACACGCCGTCGATCAGGCGCAAAAAGCTGCACAAACCCTAAAACAATAAAGACAGGTTTCCTCCCCATGATTCCAGAACTCGGCCATTTCGCCCTGATGCTCACCTTATTGATCGCGCTGGTGCAGGGCATCCTGCCGCTGGTCGGCGCCCAGCGCAACAACGCCCAGTGGATCGCCGTCGCGCGGCCGGCGGCGACAGCCGCCTTTCTGCTGATCGCCTTTGCCTTCGGCTGTCTGTCATGGGCTTTCTACACAAACGACTTTTCGGTGAGCTATGTCGCCCAGCATTCCAATACCCAGCTACCGACGATCTACCGGTTCGCGGCGGTGTGGGGTGGTCATGAAGGTTCGCTGCTACTGTGGATGCTGATGCTTGCCGGCTGGGCTCAGGCTGTGGTGCTGTTCTCGCGCCAGTTGCCCGCAGTCATGGTGGCGCGCGTGCTTGGTGTTCTCGGCTTGGTGCTGGTTGGCCTGATGGCTTTTGTCTTGCTGACCTCCAGCCCCTTCGATCGTTTGCTGCCGGCTGCCCAGGAAGGCCGCTCGCTCAATCCTTTGCTGCAGGACCCTGGACTGGTCTTTCACCCGCCAATGCTCTACATGGGCTATGTCGGCTTCGCAGTCGCCTTCGCCTTCGCCATCTCAGCCCTGCTGGCTGGCCAGCTAGATGCGGCCTGGGCGCGCTGGTCGCGCCCCTGGACGACCGCCGCGTGGATTTTCCTGACTCTCGGCATCGCGCTGGGCAGTTGGTGGGCATATTACGAACTGGGCTGGGGCGGCTGGTGGTTCTGGGATCCGGTCGAAAACGCCTCTTTCATGCCTTGGCTGGTCGGCACCGCGCTGATCCATTCGCTCGCCGATACCGAGAAGCGCGGCAGTTTCAAGAACTGGACCGTGCTGCTGGCGATCGCGGCGTTCTCGCTTTCTCTGCTCGGCACCTTCCTCGTGCGTTCGGGCGTGCTCACCTCGGTGCATGCCTTTGCTACCGACCCGCGCCGTGGCATTTTCATCCTCTTCCTGCTTGCGGCCGTTGTCGGTAGTTCGCTGCTGCTGTTTGCCTGGCGTGCGCCCAAAGTCAGCCTGGGTGGCGGTTTTGCGCTGGTGTCGCGCGAAACCTTCTTGCTTGCCAATAACGTATTGCTGCTGGTGGCGTGCGGTGCGGTGCTGCTCGGTACGCTTTATCCGCTCATTATCGATGCGCTGGGCTTGGGCAAGCTTTCTGTCGGGGCACCTTACTTCAATGCGGTGTTCGTGCCGATCATGCTGCCCCTGCTGGTGCTGGTGGCGATGGGCCCACTCGCGCGCTGGAAGCATGCCGACCTGAAAGCGATCGGCCGCAAGCTGTGGCCGGCTGCCGTGATCGCGGTGATCGGTGGCATTGCCCTGCCCATGCTGGCCGGCGAATGGCACGCCTATGTCGCGCTGTCAATGACGCTGGCGGTGTGGATGGTCGCTGCCAGCGCTTTGCAGATTAAAGAACGCTTGAAGGCCGGTACGCCGCCGCGCGCCTGGTGGGGAATGCAGGTCGCCCACTTTGGTGTGGCGGTGTTTGTCGTGGGTGTGGCGATGGTCGGCGCCTACCAGGAAGAACGCGACGTGCGTATGGGGCCGGAAGACACGGTCACCGTCGGTGGCTACACCTTCAAATTCATCGGCGTACGTGATGCCAATGGCCCCAACTACCGTGCTTCTGTCGGCAGTGTCGAACTGTCGCAAGGCGGCCGTACGCTCAAGACTCTCTACCCCGAAAAACGCAACTACGATTCGTCGTCGATGCCGATGACGGAAGCCGCCATCGATGCCAGCTTTACGCGCGACGTCTATGTTTCGCTCGGCGAGCCATTGGAAAATGATGCTTGGGCGGTGCGCGTTTATTACAAGCCCTTCGTTGACTGGATCTGGGGCGGCTGCCTGCTGATGGCTCTGGGTGGCCTGCTCGCCGCCACCGATCGGCGCTATCGACTCAAAGCCAAACAGACAGAGATGGCTGCCGTGGGAGCGCCCGCATGAACAAGTTTCTCCTGCCGCTGGGCATCTTCATCGTACTGGTCGGCTTTCTCGCCGTCGGCCTCAAACTCGATCCGCACGAAGTGCCCTCGCCCCTCATCAACAAACCGGCGCCGGATTTTAATTTGCCGTTGCTGCAAGACCCTAACAGAAATTTCTCGCCCAAGGAATTGCAGGGCAAGGTCTGGATGCTCAATGTCTGGGCCTCGTGGTGCCCCTCCTGCCGTGAAGAACACCCGATCATTGTCGAGTCATCCAGGAAAGGTGAACTGCCCCCGGTCGTCGGTCTCAACTGGAAGGATAAACGCGATGACGGCATGCGCTGGTTGGCCCGCTACGGTGACCCCTATTTCCTGTCGGTCTATGACAATGATGGTCGCGTCGGAATCAACTACGGTGTCTATGGTGCCCCGGAAACCTATCTGATCGACAAAGCCGGTGTGATTCGCTACAAAAGGATCGGTCCCATCACCCCCGAGGTGCTGAAAAATCAGATCTTGCCCAAGGTCAAGGAGCTGAACCAATGAAGTTGCTGCTTACCGTATTGATGGCACTGTGTCTTGCCCATCCCGCGTTTGCCAAGGAAGCCACGCCGCTTGCCGAAGACCCTGCGGTCGAACAGCGCATGGTCAACATCGCCGAAGAATTGCGCTGCCTGGTCTGCCAGAATGAATCCCTCGCCGGTTCGCGTGCCGATCTGGCGCAGGATTTGCGGCGCGAGGTGCGCACCCTGATCAAGGATGGCAAGACGGATCAAGAGGTGAAGGACTTTCTCGTCAGTCGCTACGGTGACTTCGTGCTCTACCGGCCGCAGGTCAAGCCCACCACTTACGTATTGTGGATGGGACCGTTTGTCCTGCTGATCATCGGCATTGCCGTTCTGGTCAACTACCTGCGGCGCCGTAGTCGGCAGGTAGTTGACACGCCGCTGTCGGCAGAAGAGTGCCAACGCGCCGAAAGCCTGCTCAAGGAAAACAAATCATGATGGGTTTTGCCATCGGCGCCACCCTCATGGTGGGCGTCACGCTCCTGCTGTTGCTGTTGCCCTTCCGTCGCCGTCCCGCCGTCGCCGACTTTTCCCGCCAGCAACTGAATGCCGCAATTTATCGCGACCAGTTCGCCGAACTGGAACGCGACCGTAGCGAGGGTGCCCTGTCGCAAGCCGATTACGACCAGGCCCGCAGCGAACTGCAGCGCCGCCTGCTCGAAGACAGCAGCGCAGCGTCGGCAGACGCAGCGCCAACCGCGACCGCAAGCCGCATCGTGCCGACGCTCCTCGCCCTTATCTTGCCCCTCGGCGCCGTCCTGCTCTATCTGATCCTCGGTAGCCCTGTCGCGCTCAATCCGCAGTCGCAGGAAAAACAGTTCAGCCAGGACGACATTGAACGCATGGTCAGCGGCCTGTCCGCCAAACTTGAGAAGGAACCCGACAACCTGAAGGGCTGGGCCATGCTCGCCCGTTCCTACAAGTCGATGGGCCGCATCCCCGAAGCACTGCGCGCCTACGAGCGTGCCGGCAGTCTGGTTGAAACCAGCCCCGAACTGCTGGTCGATTACGCCGATGCGCTGGCGGCGAGTAGCGGCGGCTTCACACCCAAGGTGAATGGACTGATCAATAAGGCATTGCAACTCGACCCGACCAATGCGCAAGGCCTGTGGATGCGCGGCACGGCTGCCTTCGAGGCCAGGCAGTACGGCAAGGCCATTGCTGACTGGCAACGCCTGCTCGCCATGCTGGAGCCTGGCTCGGAAGATGCGCGGGTGGTCGAAGGCAATATTGCCGAAGCGCAGGAAAAGGGTGGCATCGCAACGCCAGCACCAAAAATCGGCGGACCAAAGGAAATCCCTTCAGGGACTGGCAAGACGGCAAAAGCCACCGTCAAGGGGCGCATCGAACTCGCTCCCAATCTATCCGGCAAGATTCCCTCCGGCGGCCTCCTGATGGTGGTCGCCCGGCCCAATGACGGCTCGCGCATGCCGATTGCCGTATTGCGCACCCCGGCTGCCCTGCCGTTTGACTTCGTCCTCGATGACAGTCTTTCGCTGACCCCGGACCGGCCGCTGTCCTCTTTCTCCGAAGTTCTCGTCGAGGCCCGTATCTCCCGGGGAGGACAAGCCGTGCCGCAAGCCGGCGATCTGTTCGGGCCTGCCGTAACCGTGAAGCGTGGTGCAGACCGGGTGAAACTGCGCATTGACCAAGTCAGGCAGTGATCTCGCGCCGCCAGTTCCTGCGCGGGAAATTTTCGACAGCCCAAAGCCCTTCGCTACCGGAGGGGAGTGCTTCATCGGTGAGCATCGGTTCGCAGTGCGTGGCTTTCAACAATGTTGTCTGCCGCAGTTGCGGCGATGCCTGTGGCGAGGCGGCGATCCGTTTTTCTCCGCGATTGGGGGGGGCCGCGTTGCCGGCAGTCATTGCTGCACGCTGCACCGGCTGTGGAGAGTGCGTCACCGCCTGCCCTTCCAGCGCCATAACGCTGGCAGCTTGAGGTAGCAAACTACCCGGGCTGAACGCTCACAGGTCAGGAACCTCGTCCCGACCATGACGAGCAGGCCGAGGCCGGCGATCAGTCCGGAACTCGGCAGCCTGCTCAAAAACTGAAGTTCCACTCCCGCGTCGAAGCCGCCGTTTGGGCGGTGGCCAACCAACTAGGCTGAAACGGCTATGCCCGGCTGTCGTTCAACTAACTGGGCAGCTTGTCGAGATAAAGCAGGATGCGTGAGGCACCAATGAGAATGGCGATCACGAGGATTGCAGCGACCAGCTTGGCCCAGGTGGGCAATTTTTCCATCGGGTAGGTGAAGTAGGTGCAATATGGAACCGGTTAGCAATACACCGGTTCCAGTTAAGCTGGGATGGCGGGAATTACTTGCTTGCGGGTTTCTTCTTGGGCTTCGGCTTGGGCGCGCTTTTCTTGGTGGACTTGCCCGATTTTGGAGCCGGTGTGGTTTGACTACTCGTTACTGCAGGTTGGGCAGCCGAAGGTTGGATGACTACCGGCTGTGGTGCAGAAATCGCGCCACCTGCGTCAGCTGCCTGTGCGGTGACGGCGCAGAAAGCGGTCAGTGCGATAGCAAGGATTGATGTTTTTTTCATGGGTTACTTTCCTGATTCTGATTGATTGTGACGGGGTACCGCAAGTGTAAGCAGTTGCGACCACGTCAATCAGCCAAACAGGAGTCAAGTCACCCCGCTACCCAAGGTTTTCAGGGTGTGTTCGATGCGGAAATCGGGTGTATAAAA
>CAIYZZ010000169.1 GCA_903930805.1 uncultured Rhodocyclaceae bacterium
ACGATCAACTGGTTATCACTCTGGAAGGCGGTGTGCTCCCAAAGTCCCTTGGGAACGATCTCGATGGTCACGTCATCACCCGTAGTCTTGGTATCGACCGTAGTGATCGGCGTAGCAAAGTCGTTCACATTGAGTTGGCGACGCAATTGCTCGGGAAGCCTGGTTTTTTTGAATGAAACCTGTAGCTTCGTTCCCTTTTGCTGAATATCGATGCCGATATCTGTCGCCGAAAGATCAACGACGACAATGCCAGCGCCATCCTTGCTGCGGCGGAACTGGACATCGCGAATACTCTGAACTTCAGATTTGTCATTGCCGGCGAAATGCTGCACCGGAGTAGTTGAAGCGGGGCTAGCCACCGCCCCTTCAGCGAGGCTGATAATTAAGTCCTTGCCCTCCTGCCGTGTCTCAAATTGCGCCATCTTGTCCAGATTCAAAACAAGTCGCGAACGATCGCCAGCCTGCACTACATTCAGGCTACGCAAGCTACCGTCGTTGATGGCTTTGCTACTGTAACTCAGGCTGCTGCCTGTATCTGGGAGATCGAAAACCAGCCGCGCCGGATTGGCGATGCTGAAATGTGCCGGTGGCGCGGTCAGCGCCTGCCGGAAGCTGACCTTCAACACCGTGCTGCCGCCCGATTTGCTGACCATCAGGTTTTCGATGCTGTTACGTGGGGCAGCGCTGGCAGCGGAATCAGCTGGCTGCGCCGATGCGGACGAAATGCCAGTCGAAAGCGCGACCAAACATAACCCTATGCGTATGAATTTCATTTGCCGCCCTCCTTACCTGATGCCCCATCCAGTAACTGGAGGGTTGCTTGCCTTTCCACCCAATCGGCAGTCTGGCCACTTGGATCCCGCAGATTCTCTTTGAGGGTAACCTCGGTATCGGTTATCCCTGTGATACGACCATAATTCTGGCCCAAATAATTGCCTTTCCCGGCCTGGTACACAACGTTGTCAACCTTGATGAGTGCGCGGTTATCCTTGCCTTTGTTCTTGCTGATAACGCCAATTAACTGTAAGGACTCGAGCGGAAAGTTTTCCAGTTGCTCTCGGGGACGATCAAAATCAGGTTTTCTGCCTCCGCCACCCTCTTTTTTCTCTGGCTCAATACGCGTAGCGCTAAAAGGATCAGAAGATTCGCCAGCCCCTTCGTAAGAAACAACGGGGAAGGGCTTCAACTCAGGCAGGGGCGGAACTTTCCCGCGAAGATCACGCGAGGATTCATCCATCCACCGTTTGATATCCTCATTCTCCCCGCCACACCCAGCTAGCATACTCATCAGGACGAGGGCGAACAGGCCAGACAGCCTCATTTTTTCACTCCTTGCGCCTTGGCCTTATCCTGCTTTTTCCGCGCGGCTACCTCTTCTTCGTCGAGGTAGCGGAAAGTCTTGGCAGTAGCAACCAACATGAGCGGATCACCCGGCTTGCCACCGGGAGCGATGCTGATGTTGTTCAGCGTGACAATGCGGGGGAGTTTGGCAATATCGCCGGCGAATGCGCCAAAGTCGTGGTATGAACCCGTGATATTGACGGTGATCGGCAATTCAGCATAAAAATCCTTGGGAGCCTCGCCACCCGGCTTGAACAGCTCGAACTGCAAACCGCGGCCCAAACCCGCCTGGTTGATATCGACCAGGAGTGATTCCATCTCCGACGCTTTGGGCAATTGCTTGAGCAAGGCACCAAAGGAGCGCTCTATCTCTGCCAGTTGATTCCGGTACTCATCCAGGTTCACGGCCTGCTTTTTCTTGTCGAGCCAGTCGCCCTTGAGTTTGGCTTCTTCCACCTGCTTGGCGTCGAGATCCTCAATCTGGCCTTGCCAACCAAACCAACCGGCCAGCAACAACAGCATCAGGAACATCCCAACCAGGATGATGATCCGCGGTATCAGCGGCCACGCACCGGGATCCTGAGGATCGAGGGTCTTGAAGTCAGCGACGATAGACTTGAAGTCCAACGCGGGCAAT
>CAIYZZ010000170.1 GCA_903930805.1 uncultured Rhodocyclaceae bacterium
GTCGAGGAGGATCAGGTCGGGGGGGGGGGATTTGTAGTACCCCCTTTCATTGCGAAGAAACTCAAAGGCCTCGACCCCATCCATGACGTGATGCAGATCGACCATGACCTGGCCTTCCTCAAAAGCCAGGCGCACCAGATGCGCGTCGGCGGGTTCGTCCTCGACCAGCAGGACGCTCAGTTTTTTACAGCTCATAACTTGGTCTCCAAAGGTAAATCAAACACGATGCAGGCACCGCCGTCGATACCGTCCTCGACACAGACATCGCCACCCGTCTGCTGGACGATCTTGCGCACCAGCGCCAGACCCATGCCGGTACCGGGGACGCTGCTGGGCACCAGGCGGGTAAATAAGTCGAACACCTGCGCCCGGTATTCCGGCGCGATGCCACTGCCGTTGTCGGCAAAGCGAAACACCGCCCGGTCGCCGCTCACGCTGGCACCCACCTCGATGCGTAAGGGCCGCTCCGGTGTTGAGTAACGCAGCGCGTTGTCGAGCAGGATGGCAAACAGTTCGCTCAGGAGTTTCTCCGCCAGCCGCACCTGTGGCATGGATTCCCCGAGCACGATCTCGGTCTGTGCGACTTCGGCATTCGACGCGATGCTTTGACGCAGCGCCGCACCGCTATCCGCCGTCCCGCCAGCGCCGACTTTTGCGTGATCAAGCACCAGATAGTGCTGAGCGTCGCGCACCAATTCAGACAGGCGCCGCGCCTGCTGTTCAATGAATTCCAGCGACTGGCGGCTGTCAGCGTCGGCCACTAGCGCCGACTTGCCTTGCAGTCGCTGCGCGAAGCTCATCAGTCGCCGCGCCGGCTCCTGAAAGTGGTGCGTCATGACTTCACCGAGGCGGCTCAGGTCGGTATTGCTGCGGGCCAAGGCTTCAGCCTGCTGGTGCAAAGCTTCTGCTGCCTGCTGGCGATTAAGCTCCTGGTCGGCGACAAGACGATCATATTCCTTGCGCCGCTGCTGCCAAGAATACAGACTCAGCGTGGTGGCCAGAACCAGCAAGGCGTACAAGCCGCCCCGCACGAGCAGATCGATGCGCCAGGATTCGAAAAGCGCCGACAGCTCTCTGCTGACGGCGACCACCAACGGTTTGTCCATGGGCACCGCTGCCGGTCGGATGGTGCGAAGAACCGTCAGGCGTACCTCGCCGGCAGAGGTGACCATGCCTTCAAACACGCTGCTCTGCTGGCCGCTTGCCATGTGCCGGGTAAAGAAGGCATCGGCCTTTGCGACCAGATCCATGCCAATAATTTTCTGTGGGTCAGGAACCCGGAATATCAACTTGCCGTCTGCATGTATCAGTCCTGACCACATATCGGGTGCGTAGAGCACTGACTTCAGCAGGGTACTGAAATACTCCGGGCCCAGGCTGACCAGAATGACGCCAGCGAACCCACCACGCTCATCGAGCACCACTTTCGACACGTTCAAGACATAGTCCCCGGTTGCCGCCAAAAAGGGCGGTGCGACGTAGAGTGTGGTCGCACTCCCACCCTGGCGAGCGATCTGAAAGTAGTCCCGTTTGCTGAAGTTCTGCCCGACAAATTGATCCGGACTTCTGGCGACCAGGGTGCCCTCTGCATCGAAGATGGTGATGGCGCGCGTAGTGGGCATGGCATCGCGCATGATTTGCAGGCGGTGTTTGAGCTGTGTCAAACCATCCTTTTGCGCCATCAGCTTGGGCAGATCGGCGCGAATCGAATTCAGCGCATGGTGAGTCGCCGTCAATTGGTACTCGAGGTTCTCATCGACAACCTTGGTCTGGGTGGTCAAGCGCGCGCGCTCTTGCACATCGGTGGCGACGTATTCGGCGTAAAGGCTCCAGCCGATAAATCCGCCAAGCATCATCAAGATCCCGGCCAGGACTTGCCATTGCCGAGTCGGCGTAGACACTGCCATCGTGTGAGTTTGTTTCATGGCGTCACCTCCGTCGCCTCCACCGGGAGGGCCTTCGGCAAGCTGAAGCAGAAGCGGCAGCCCTGGCCATCGCCACCCGACTCCACCCAGATGCGCCCGCCGTGGCGCTCGACGATCTTGCGCGCCACCGCCAGACCGATGCCGGTGCCTTCATATTGCTCCCGCGTATGCAGACGCTGGAACACACAGAACAAACGCTCGAACTGCGTCGGCTCGATGCCGATGCCGTTATCGGCAACGCAGAAGCGCCAGCCGTCGCCATTGCCCTCGGCATCCGGCGTGACCGTGATGTCGATTTCCGGCGCACGATCCAGCACGCGGTATTTCACCGCGTTGCCGATCAGGTTCTGCCACAGGCGGGTGAATTCATCGCGGCTGGCGACGATTTCCGGCCAGTCGCCGGATACGCGTACCGTGGCGTTGGCTTCATTGATCGCTGGGGCGAGGAAGCGCAGCGCCTCATCCACTGCGTCGTGGCTGGCCAGCGCTGTCAGCGGCTCGCCTTTACGCCCCACGCGTGAGTATTCGAGCAGCGAGACCAGCATCTGGTCCATGCGTTTGGCGCCATCGGTGGCGAAGTGCATCATCTCGCGCGTCTCGGCATCGAGCTTGTCGGTGAGCCGTCGTTCCAGCAGTTGCACATAGCTATTGACCATGCGCAGTGGCTGGCGCAGGTCGTGCGAGGCGACATAGGCAAACTGTTCCAACTCGGCGTTGGAGCGGGCCAGGGCTGCGGTATTTTGGTACAGGGCTTGCTCAACCTGTTTCCGCGCGGTGATGTCAATACAGGAACCGATATACCCAACAAAAGTACCCTGATCGTCATGGCGCGGCACCCCGTTATCGACCAGCCAGCGATATTCGCCATCGAAACGGCGCAAGCGATACTCCATGGAGAAAGCCTGGCGTGCATCGAAAGCCGTCATGTAGGTATCCAGGCAGTGCTGAAAGTCATCCGGATGAATACCCTCGACCCAGCCGTTACCCATCTCCTGTTCGATACTGCGTCCAGTAAATTCAAGCCAGACTTTGTTAAAGTAGTTACACAGCTTGTCAGCACCGGAAACCCAAATCAGCACCGGTGCGCTGTCGGCCATGGCACGGAAGCGGCTTTCGCTCTCGACCAACAAACTCTGGCGAAGCGCAGTCTCTTCCTCCGCGTGTTTGCGCGCGGTAATGTCGATGCCGGTCACGGCGATGTAGCGCTCATTCCCGGCCTGGACCGGCACGGCGTGACACTGCACGGTCATTTCGCCACCGCCGGTATGCGGATGTACCGCCTCGAAGCTACCCGCCGCGCCGGCGGCAGCGGCCTGAAGCGTCGCTGCCAGCGCGGCTCGATCTTCGTCCCGTGACCACCATGGCGCATCGGCAAATTTCTGCCCGATCACCTCCTCGCGGCGCAGTCCAATCACCGCCAGCGCGGTCTGATTGACTTCCAGCAGGCGCCCGGATTGGTCAAGGATGCCAGCAAGAAAACCGGACTGCTCGAACAGGCCGCCAAACAGCGCCTCGCGATAGGCTATCCGGCGCGCAGCCACCTCGGCAGCGGCCATCGATTTCCGAATTTTCCAAATAGCAAACCCGAAGCCAATCAACAGGCCGCAGGCGAGGATGGCAGAAGAGATGAGCCCTTGCCGCCAACTTGCCAGGTAGTGGTCTTTCGCGATCGCCACCTGTACATAAAAGGGAGCGTTATCCAGCATCTTGAAGCTGGCGAGACGTTTGACGCCGTCGACACTCGCGATCAAGCTCAGCGTGCCGGTGCGCTCGCCGGCCTCGATACGCTGGCGGATCGGATTAGTCGGGGGCAGCGGCTGGTTGAAGTCCTTCTCATTGTTGCGCGGTATGCGCATGACCAGTTTCGAGCTGTCGCTGCGCCGCAGGAGCGTGACGCCGCCGGGGCCGACGTCAATCGACTGAAACAGCTTGGCGATGCTGTCGAGGGTAATCACCGCATTGACCGTGCCGAGAAAGCGACCCCGTTCGTCACGCAGGGCGCGAACCATGACGATGGACCATTTCCCGGTGGTGCGCGCAATCTGGGCATCCGAAAACGCGATCTGCGCGGCGGGATCATCGCGCAATGCCCGGAAGTGCGGCCGATCGGCAATGTTGATGCCTTTGAGTTTTGGGTCTGAAGCGTGGCGCAAGGTCCCCTCGGCATCGAACAGCGTCAGCCCGCCGGCATCGGGGAAGCTCAACTCCAGGTCGACCAATTGCTGACTGATCGCGGCCTGTCCCTTGGCGGAAAGCATCGGCCGCAAATCGGCTTCACTGATTCTGCGGGCAAGAAAGGCCAAGGCATCGCTGGTTTGCGCGAAGTCGCTGGACAAGCGCGACTCCAGCACCTGCACCAGATTGCGTGTCATGACCACGCCATCGGCTTCTGCCTGGCGATAGCTGGTAAAGGAATTATTGACCAACAGGCCGAGCATGAGCGCCAGGGCGAGCGTCAGCCAGCTGATCGGAGAACTCACCCGTGTCTCGCGGGCGGCAGTTGCCTGGGCCGATGGGCGGCTGTCAGTGGTGGGGGGCGGCGTGTTCATGGGATGTTCAGCGCCACGGTCACCACCGAAATATCGTCGTGGGCCAGCGCGCCCTCCAGTATCTTGTCCAGCGCGACTTTCAGGCGTCCGTGGTCATTGTCCTCGCCCAGGGCGGCGATGATTTCGTCCTCGCTCAGGCAGCGCCCGGCGGCGTTCTCCGCTTCCGTCAGGCCGTCGCTATACATCAGCAGGTTGTGTGCTTCGTGCCACTGCCAGATCTCGGTCGCCGGATCGAATTCGTCGGCATCGACCACGCCGAAGGCCAGATGGTTGGAGGCGAAGCGGTGCGTGATGCACCCGCCGCTGACCGCGAGGATGCCCGGTATGCCGCCGTTCCAGATTTCCAGCAGATGGTTGTGGCGGTCGATCCGCGCCAGCGCGCCGACGACGAAATGCCCTACCGGCAGCAGTTTGCGGGTCTCGGTGTTCATCTTCAGCGCCATGGCCGACAGGGTATGGCCGGCATCGCTCATCGTGGCGAAGATTTGCGACAGCGGCAGAGCCGGCAAGGCGGCGGCGAGGCCGTGGCCCATGTTGTCGGCGAGCATGACATAGGTGTCGCCGCTGCAGGATTGGCGCACCAGCGCCATGTCGCCGGAAAAACGCGTGGCCGGCCAGAGCGAGGCGCGCACGCGAGCATCGCTGCTCGAATGGGCGCCCAGCATCCGTCCCATCAGGCGCTCGGCCAGTTTCTGTTCCTGCTCCGACTGCTCATGGTAGGCCGTCAAGGCCCGCTGCATCTGGGCGATGCGCTGCATGGCGCGCATCTTGGCGAACAACAGGGCGAGGTCGACCGGCTTGGTCAGGTAGTCGTCACCGCCCGCCTCCAGGCCCGCCACCATTTCCGCGCTGGAGCCCATGGCACTGAGAAAGATGATCGGCACCCAGCGTGCGCCCGACAGAGTGCGAATCTGCCGCGCGGCCTCCAGGCCATCGATGCCGGGCATCATCACATCCATGAGGATCACATCGGGCGCTTCTGCGTTGAAGCACTCGATGGCCTTTTCCCCACTGGCGGCGGCAATCACCGCATAGCCGGCATGTTCGAGTGCAACCTTGACGACCAGCACATTGGTGGGGGTGTCGTCGACCACCAGAATCTTGAAGGGGGAGGTTTTTTCGGTATTCATCATGAGGTGAGCATCATTGCAGCCACTCCGGCAGGGTGTCGAGCAGCGCCTGGTAATCTTGCTGCAAGGCGGCCACGGCAGCGCTGTCGGGGAGGGTTCCCGCTTTCATGCGGTCTTCTGTTTCCTTGAGGCGCCGGGCGAAGCGGGTCGCCCCAATCTGCGCCGCCAGCCCCTTCAAGGTATGCAGCAGTCGCTGCGCATCCTTCAGAACGCCGCTGTCGATGGCCTGCGCGAGCTGGTCGAAATAGGCAGGAATATCTTGCGTTGCCGATTGCATGACCATTGCGGCCATCTCACGGTTGCCACCAAGTTGGGCGAGCAGGGTCTTTTCGTCGAACACCGGCAGGTCGTTTTGCCGGGGCGCGGATGCCTTTGCCACTTCTGCCCTCTCGTTGTCGCCGGCCAGCCAGTGTGCGAGCGTCGCCATCAGCTTTTCGATAGCGATGGGTTTCGTCAGAAAATCGTCCATGCCAGCGTCAAGACAATGCTGGCGATCGTCCTCAAAAGCGCTGGCGGTGAGGGCCACAATGGTCAGGTGCGGCCGGGCATTTTCGGTTTCCCAGCGACGTATTTGCATGGTGGCTTGATAACCATCCAGGATCGGCATCTGACAGTCCATCAACACCAGATCGGGGGCTATTCTGTCCGCGCCGGTGATCACATCCACCGCCTGCTGGCCGTTCTCGGCGAAGTCGCAATGCACCCCGGGTTGGTTGAGCATGGCCTTGAGCACCATGCGGTTGGTCGGGTTGTCGTCGACCACCAGAATGTGGCCGGCAAAGGTGGCTGGATGCACGCCCATTGCCGTGCCGTCAGCACCGACTTTTGCCTGGCGCACGTCATCACGGCTATCCGCGCCCAGCGCAAGCAGATCGGCACGGATACAGAACCAGAAGCGCGATCCTTGCCCGGCTTCGCTGTCGATGCCAACATCGCCGCCCATCAGATTGGCCATGCTGCGCACCAGAGAAAGACCGAGCCCGGTGCCGCCAAACTTGCGCGTTGTCGAGCTGTCGGCCTGCGAGAATGGATTGAACAGCAGCGCCTGCTTGTCGGCGGGGATGCCGATGCCGGTGTCGGTGACGCAGAATTCGAGCAGCGCACGCTGTCCATCGCGTTCGATTTCGCGGGCCTCTATACGGATCTGGCCCTGCGCGGTGAACTTGAGGGCATTGCCCACCAGGTTGGCGATCATCTGGCGCAGGCGGTGGGGGTCGCCCAGGTAGCGCTGGGCGGGGCCGCTCCAGGCGGACTCAATGCGCAATCCTTTCAGCGCTGCGGCCTCGGCGAATAATGCCTGCGTTTCGTGGAGGATCTGCCCCGGCTCGAAGGCGGCCGATTCCAGCTCAATCTTGCCCGCTTCCACCTTTGACACATCGAGAATGTCGTTGAGCAGGGCCAGCAGCGTCTGGCCGGAATTGAGGATGGTGCGGGCGTAGTCCAGACGCGCGTCATCCGGGATACCCGGCAGCAGCAGCATCTGCGCCATGCCGAGGATGCCGTTCATCGGCGTGCGGATTTCGTGACTCATGGTGGCCAGAAAGCGGCTCTTGGCGACGTTGGCGGCCTCGGCCTGCAGGCGGGCATCCACCAGAATCAGTTCATTGGCCTTGTGTTCGGAGATGTCCTGGTGCGTGCCGGACATCAGCAGCGGCTTGCCATCGGGCGTCCAACTCGCTACCCGGCCGCGGTCGAGCACCCAGACCCAGCGGCCATCCTTGTGGCGCATACGGACTTCGCATTCGTAATGCGACAATTTTCCGCTAAAGTGTTTTTCCAGCAGCTCACCGGAGCGCTGCTTGTCATCCGGGTGACTCAGCCGGCCCCAGGTGTCGATCGAAATCGGCGCCAGTTCGTCCAGACTGTAGCCGACGATGTGTGCCCAGCGTTCATTGAACACTACCGCGCCGGTCTGGACGTTCCACTCCCAAGTACCGACGTTGGTGCCGTCGATGATGTCGGCAAGGCGGCGGCTGTGATCGGCCAGTTCGGCCTCGTGCTGCTTGAGTTCGGTGATGAGGCTGCCAGTGCCGCGATAGCCGACAAAGCTGCCGTCAGCAGCGAAGTGCGGTATGCCAGACACGGAGATCCAGCGGCTGTCGCCGTCATCGAGGCGAATCTGGTACTCGAAATTCTTGAAGGGCAGGTGGGCGTCGAGCTGGGCGAGATGCTCAACCAACAACGCCGGCGAATTGTGAGACATCAACTCCAGCAGTTCCCGGCGGCTCTTGCCGAGCAAGCGGCTCGAGGGTAGCCCGTAGACCGACTCGAAGTTGTCGGAAAAATAGCAGAAGCGGTGTTCCGCATCGGTCTCCCAGAACCAGTCGGAAGCGCTCGTGGAGAAGTCGCGTGAGCGCGCTTCATCCAGTTGCAGTTTCTCGGTCATCTTCTGCGCCAGCAACTCGGCGCGCCGCAGGCCGCCGGCTTGCTGGCGCAACAGCAGGGAAAACAAAGCACTGATCAGCGTGAGACCCGCAAACATCAGCCAGGGCGTCGCGTGGTCGATCGCCGCATCGAACTCGGCCGTGCTGCTTACCTGCAGCGTCAAATCACGGACGGATAGCCATAGGGGGCTGGTGATGGAAAAGCGCCGCTCCTTCACTGCATCCTGAGCAGCAGTCGGAGCTGCCAGGTGATGGTCGCCATCGTAAAGCAGGGTGCCGCCAGCGGTGCCGGGGGCCGTATCGAAGAGTTCGACATCAACGCGGCCGACGCCGACGTCGGCCATTCCGTCAAGTAACTCGGCGATGACGATGGGGGCATACAGCAGACCGACCAGCGCGGCACGGCGCTCGCCAGCGTTTGCGGGGTGCGTTCCGTTGGCATACACCGGCACGTAGAGCAGCACGCCGGGGGTTTTGCGGTTGTCCTGCACCAGCGTGATCGCACCGGTGATGGTGGGCTCGCCGCTGTCGATGGCTTGTTCTGCTGCCGCGCGGCGAATTTTCTCCGAGCCGATGTCCAGGCCCTGGGCACCAGTGTTGTTGGCCGCCGGCTCGATGAACTTGATGATGAAAAAGTCGGCAAGATCCTTGTCCACCAGTTGGCGTACAGCGAACTGCGGCGCGCCATCGGCGCGCTCGGCGGCAATGAAGGCGTCCAGGTCCGGGCGCATGACGCGCTGGATGAAGCCGAAACCCCGCACCCCGGGGAAATCCTTGGGCAGGTCGCGCGATGCGACATAGGCGCGGAACGCTGAGCGTGAAACCCGTTCGCTGGCGGCATACAAACCCTTGGTGCCGTTCAGTCCGTTGAGCGGCTGCTTGAAGCGCCTCGAAATATCGGCGGATACCCGTTCGACGCGGCGCTGAAATTCATTCTCGGCGCGCTCGTTGATGTCATGGTGCTTCCACAGACTGAGCGCTGCGGACATGCACAGGCCCAGTAGAAGCACGGCGGCTGGCATAGCGGAGACGAAGCGCTGGAGCGGGTTGGTTGCAACAGCCATCAGGGAGATCCTTTTTCGCGCTCTATTTCCAGCCACTTGACCAAAGTCTCGAACAGTATTTCCGGATCGACCGGTTTGCCGAGGTGGTCGTTCATGCCAGCTTCAAGGCAGACCAGGCGGTCTTCGTCGAAAGCATTGGCGGTCATCGCCAGAATCGGGGTTGCCGCGTAGCCCGGTAGCGCGCGAATGATCCGCGTCGCCTCGACGCCGTTCAGGTTCGGCATCTGCATGTCCATCAGGATCAAGGCGTAGCGGTTGTGTTTGGCCAGTTCTACCGCCTCTGCTCCA
>CAIYZZ010000171.1 GCA_903930805.1 uncultured Rhodocyclaceae bacterium
ACGGCTACCTGCGAGTTACCCAGTTTCAGGAAGAAACTGCGCCTGACGTGGTGCGTCACCTTGAAAAACTTTACAAGGCTGACGCTGACGCCAAGGGCACGGGATTGAAGGGGTTGGTGCTCGATCTGCGTAACGATCCGGGTGGTTTGCTGCATTCGGCCATCGGTGTGTCCGCTGCCTTCCTGCCAACCAATAGCGTCGTCGTCACCACTGACGGCCGCGTCGAGGATGCCAAGCGCAAGTACATTGCCGCCAGCGAAGATTATCAGCGCAGCAATAGTCGCGAGGATTTCCTCAAGAAGCTGCCCGAAGGGGTCCGCAGCGTACCGATGATCGTGCTGGTGAATGCCGGTTCGGCTTCGGCTTCAGAGATCGTCGCCGGCGCGCTGCAAGACCACAAGCGTGCGGTCGTCATGGGCACGCAGACCTTTGGCAAAGGCTCGGTACAGACAGTGCTGCCGCTCTCGGCGAAGACCGCCATCAAACTCACCACGGCGCGTTACTACACGCCCAGCGGTCGCTCGATCCAGGCCAAGGGCATTACGCCGGACATCATCGTCGAGGAAACTGCCAACGGCACCTCGCGTGAGCGTATGCGCGAAGCCGATCTTGATCGTCACCTGATCAACGACAAGGATGGCAAGTCCGAGGAAAAGTCCGCACCGGCGAAAAAAGAGAAAACCGACAAGTCGGGCAAGGGCGAGAAGCCGCAGGAGGGCGACAAGGATGATGGCCACACTGCCCCGATTGAACCGGCCTCCAAGAACGATTACCAACTGAATCAAGCCATGAATCTGCTCAAGGCCTTGCAGGTGGTTAAAAAGTGAATCCAGAGCGCGCCCGCCTGTTGCGCGACCAGGAGCGCGGCCTGCATCGGCCGCACCCCTTGGCGCCTCAGGCAGGCACGCGCAAGCACCGCGAGATTCGTTTCTGCAAGCTAAAACACTGGCAAGTCGAGGAGGCATTCGCTGTCCTTGTTGTCCTGCCCAAGCTCGAAGTAGCACCGGGCATGCTTGCCAATGGCATTTCAGTCTGGTACGAAATTACCGATCACAGCATGGAAGCCCTGGAGAAAATGCTGGCCGATCGTGGCTTTCATCTCGAAAACACACTCTATTGCAAACTGATTCGTGCCCTCGTCTATTTCACCGAGGAAACCCAACTGCGCAACATGGGCCAGCCTGAGCGTCTGATCAAGAAGTCGCACGATGTCTATTCGAAAGTCTGGGAGCACCATCCCCACGGCGATCACGACGACACCCCGCCCGAACTGCGCCAAGACAAGTAAGTTGCCACGTGAACGACCAGGAATTGTTGCGTTATAGCCGCCACATCCTGCTGCCGCAGATCGGCATCGAAGGTCAGGAAAGGTTGTGTGCCGCACGTGCGCTGATCCTGGGTGCCGGTGGCCTGGGTTCCCCCGCCGCTCTCTATCTTGCCTCGGCCGGCATCGGCACGCTGGTGTTGGCCGACGGCGATACGGTTGACCTGACCAACTTGCAGCGGCAGATTCTTCACCGCACCGATGCCGTGGGTCGTCCCAAGGTTGAATCCGGCGCGGCTACGCTCCTGACCATCAACCCGGAATGTCATGTTGTCCCGTTACAGGAAAGACTGGCCGGTGACCGGCTCGACGCAGAGGTTGCCGCTGCCGATGTGGTACTCGATTGCTCCGATAACTTTGCTACCCGCCATGCCGTCAATCGCGCCTGTGTGAAACACGGCAAGCCTCTGGTTTCCGGTGCGGCCATTCGTTTCGATGGTCAGGTGGCCGTGTTCGACACGCGCCGTGATGATGCCCCCTGCTATCACTGCCTGTTTCCTGAAGCCGAGGATGTCGAAGAAGTCCGTTGCGCCACGATGGGGGTCTTTGCCCCGCTCACCGGCATCATCGGCTCAATGCAGGCCGCCGAAGCGCTGAAACTCCTGATCGGCTGCGGCGAACCGCTCGCGGGCCGCCTGCTGTTGCTCGACGGCCTGGCAATGGAATGGCGCAGCATTGCGGTGCCGCGTGATCCGGGCTGTCCGGTCTGCTCTGGCCACCGAGTCCGGGATTGCGTTCAAACGAGATCGCTGCGGGACGGCGCAGCTTAGAGAATCTCCAGCAGCTCCACCTCGAATACCAGCGTGGCATTGGGCGGGATCACGCCGCCCGCGCCGCGAGCACCGTAGCCGAGCTCCGGCGGAATCGTCAGCTTGCGCGCGCCGCCGACTTTCATCCCTTGCACGCCCTCATCCCAGCCGGCGATGACGCGGCGGCCACCGAGCGGAAAATCGAAGGGATCGTTGCGGTCTTTGCTCGAGTCGAATTTCTTGCCGTCAGTGAGCCAGCCGGTGTAATGCACCGACACGGTCTGGCCGGCGGCGGCGGTGTCGCCCGTGCCTTCGACGAGTTCTTCGATCACGAGGCCGCTTGCAGTGGTGGTGGTTGACATCATTTTCTCCAGGTAAAAATAATCAAAACAGTTTGCGGTGACGGATGCGCGCCGGTGCATGGGTGATCAGCACCGACAGGATCAGCACGCTCCAGAACAGAGCCTGGCTCATGCCATAAGCGAACACCACTACATACAGCGCCAACACCTTGACGAGCATCGCCAGGCCATTGGCCTGCCGCAGGTAGGCGGGATCGCTCCAGCGATCGAGCACCATGATGGCGCTGCCGCTGGCAATGAGCAGGAAGGCAAAGCCGCTGGAGGTGACACCAGCGCCGTTACCCAGCAATGCGGCGCCGACACCCACCAGACTGGCGATGTGCAGCGCGCGCAGCAGGCTGATGACCAGCCGCCGGCCGGCAAAATCGCGGCGGGTGACGGGCGCTGGCGCGTCCATGTTTGTCATGTGAACCGGGCCAGGATGCGTTGGTCCACACCGACCATGCGGCGATCGGTGATAGTCAGGCGGCGCGCGCCGGCCAGTTCGACGAGTTCCGGCAGGTCGGCCATGCCGCGCGCCTTGTCGCCCAGCAGAACCGGTGCCTGGTAGATCAGCAATTCATCGACCAGACCGCTCCTGAGCAGCGAACCATTCAGTTTCGTGCCGGCTTCGACCAGCACTTCATTGATGCCGCGACTGCCGAGTTCCATCAGCATGGCGGCGAGATCGACCTTGCCGTCAGCGTTCGGCAGCACCACGACTTCGGTGCCACGTACAGCGAGATCGGTCATTTTCCCGGTAACGTGACTGGCGGCAAAAATCAGGGCGCCGCCTTCCAGCAGTCGGGCATCCAGCGGTATTTCGAGCCGGCTATCGATGACGACCGGTCGCGGCTGGCACGAGGTTTTAACCTCACGCACGTTGAGTCGGGGGTTGTCGTCCCGCACTGTGCCGAAACCGGTCAGCACTGCACAGGAACGCGCGCGCCAGGCATGCGCATCGCGGCGGGCATCCGGGCCGGTGATCCATTGCGACACGCCGTTGTTCAGTGCCGTCTTGCCGTCGAGGCTCATGGCAACTTTCAATCGCAGCCAGGGCCGACCGCGCGTCATGCGCGAGACAAAGCCGATGTTGAGTTCGCGTGCCTCGGTTTCCATCAAGCCGTTCTCGACCGCGATACCTGCAGCCGTCAGCCGCGCCAGCCCTTGCCCGGCGACGAGAGGGTTTGGATCCTGCATCGCCACGACGACGCGCGTTACGCCGGCCTTGATCAGACTATCCGCGCAAGGGGGGGTGCGGCCGTGGTGGCTGCAGGGCTCAAGGGTGACGTAGGCGGTGGCACCTTGCGTAGAGGTAACGGCGAGTCCGCCTTGTGCCGTCCCGCCAGCGCCGACTTTTGCCAAGGCATTGATCTCGGCATGCGGCTGGCCGGCCTTTTCGTGCCAACCTTCACCGATTACCGCACCGTCCTTCACCAGGACGCAACCGACGCGCGGATTGGGGGTGGTGGTGTAAAGACCGTGCGCCGCCAGTTGCAGCGCCCGGTTCATGAAGGTGTGATCGGCGGCGCTGAAGCTCATGCCGGCAGTCGCCCCTCCCGCGCGGGCGGGGCCGAGGGAGAACGGGTCATGTTGTGCGGGAACGCGATACGCGAGGTTTTTTTACCTCGCGTATCGCGTCGGAAAACTCATCGATGTCGGCGAAGTTGCGATAGACCGAGGCGAAGCGGATGTAAGCGACCTTGTCGAGCTTTTTCAGTTCACGCATCACCAGTTCGCCGATGCGATCCGAGGCCACTTCGCGTTCGGCCAACTGCACCAGTTTGTCCTCGATGCGGTCGAGCGCACTCGCGACGCCCTCGGTGGTGACGGGGCGCTTTCTGAGCGCCAGCATCATGCTCGACTTGAGTTTGTCGCGATCGTAATCGACGCGGCTGCCGTTCTTCTTCACCACCAGCGGCAGCTGCAATTCCACGCGCTCATAGGTGGTGAAGCGTTTGTCGCAGGCGAGACAGCGCCGCCGCCGGCGTACCGTGTCGCCTTCCTCGTTTTCACGGGTATCGACGACCTGGGTGTTGTCCTCTGTGCAATAAGGACATCTCATGCATCAGGCACCATAGACCGGGAACTGCTTGCACAGGGCGGCCACCTGCTCACGCACCTTGGCAAGCACGGCCTCGTCGGCGGGTGCATCAAGCACGTCGGCAATCAGGTTGGCGACCGTCTCGGCCTCGATTTCCCGGAAACCGCGCGTGGTCATTGCCGGTGTGCCGATGCGCACGCCGCTGGTGACGAAGGGTTTTTGCGGGTCGTTGGGGATGGCGTTCTTGTTGACCGTGATGTGGGCCTTGCCGAGCGCGGCTTCGGCGTCTTTGCCGGTGATGTTCTTGGCTTGCAGATCGACGAGGAATACATGGCTCTCGGTACGGCCGGAAACGATGCGCAAGCCACGGCTCTTCAGTACCTTGCACATGACTTGGGCGTTTTCGATCACCTGTTCCTGGTAGAGCTTGAATTCGGGGCTCATCGCCTCCTTGAGGGCGACGGCCTTGGCGGCGATCACATGCATCAGCGGGCCGCCCTGCAGGCCGGGGAAGATGGCGGAGTTGATCGCCTTCTCGTGGGCTGCCTTCATCAGGATCAGGCCGCCGCGCGGGCCGCGCAGGGTCTTGTGCGTGGTGGTGGTGACGACGTCGGCGTACGGCACCGGGTTCGGGTAAAAGCCCGCAGCGATGAGGCCGGCGTAGTGGGCCATATCGACCATGAGAATCGCGCCGACGTCCTTGGCGATTTTGGCGAAGCACTCGAAATCGATGTGCAGCGCGTAGGCCGAGGCACCAGCGATGATCAGCTTGGGCCTGTGTTGGCGGGCGAGGCGCTCGACTTCCTTGTAATCGATGGCCTCGTTTTCATCGAGGCCGTAGGGCACGACGTTGAACCACTTGCCGGACATGTTGAGCGCCATGCCGTGCGTCAGATGGCCGCCGGCGGCGAGGTTCATGCCGAGAATGGTGTCGCCGGGCTTGAGGAAGGCCAGGAACACGGCCTGGTTGGCCTGCGAGCCTGAGTTCGCCTGCACGTTGGCGGCCTCGGCACCAAAGAGTTTTTTGGCGCGGTCGATGGCGAGTTGCTCGGCGACATCGACATGTTCGCAGCCACCGTAATAGCGCTTGCCCGGATAGCCCTCGGCGTACTTGTTGGTGAGCTGCGAGCCCTGAGCCTCCATCACCGGCCACGAAACGTAGTTCTCCGAGGCGATCAGCTCGATGTGATCCTCCTGGCGACGGTTTTCGGCGGTAATGGCGGCAAACAGTTCCGGGTCGGTCTTGGCGAGGGTATTTTGCTTTGAAAACATGGCGTTGTCCCGTTGAAGGTGGGGAAAACGGTAATTCTAGCAGCCTGCTTGCTTCAAAGCTCGTCGCGCGATTTCACCAGATGACCGCGCTCGGCCCAGGAGAGGAGTGTCCAGCAACCATTGGCAACCTCGAACCAGTTGATGGCACAGTTGGGTATGGCGAAGTCGCGCGGGGCTGTCAAGGGCTTTCCGGAAGCCTGTCGATGCAGGATGTCGAGCACACCGCCGTGGGTGAACAGCACCACGGCTGCGCCGGGATGGCGGTGCACGATGTCGTCGCAGGTGCTGCTGATCCGCGCTGCCAGATCGAGCAGGCTTTCGCCGCCTTCCGGGACAAAGCGCGGATCGCGGGCGTGGTGGCGGGCGTAGTCAGCGGGGTAGCGCGCCGTTGCTTCCTCGAAGGTCAAGCCCTGAAACAGGCCATGGTGACGCTCGCGCAGGCCGGGCAGCAGTTGCACAGGTAAATGCGCCAGATGGGCGGTTGCCTCGGCGGTCTGACGCGTCCGGACGAGATCGCTGCTGTAGAGAGCGGCAAAGCCCTCGTCCAGCAAGGCATTGCCGGTCGCCCGGGCTTGTGCATGGCCGACGGCCGAGAGCGGGATATCGATCTGCCCCTGGATGCGTTTGCCGGCATTCCACTCGGTTTCGCCATGACGCACGACGCACAGACGGGTCGGTCGTGCCAGAGCAAAAACCGGGAGCGACGGGAGCACTAGCGCCGTCCCGCTGGCACCGACTTTTTCTGCTTCTCCTGCTCGAGTGCCTTCTGGTTCATATAGGTCATAAAGGCCAGATCGGTGTAGCCGGAACTCCAGGCCTGATCCCTGAGAAACTGAGCTTGGCTGGTGTGGATTTTTTTCCAGGCCGGATTTTTTCCGTCCAGTTCGGCATACAAGGCCAGGGCCGACTTGTGTGCCGCGTCCAGCACAGCCTGGGGGAAGGGCATCAACTGGGCGCCAGCGGAAACCAGTTCCCTGAGCGCCAGGGGATTGAAGGCGTCATAGCGCGCCTGGATGTTGAGATGGGCCGTGATGCTGGCCGCTTCGAGAATGGCCTTGTTGTCGTTCGTCAGCGAATCGTAGGCGCGCTGATTGACGTAGAGCGACAGTTGCGCCCCTCCCTTCCACCAACCGGGGTAGGCATAGTATTTGGCGGCCCGGTCGAGGCCGAGCTTGAGATCGTCGTGGGGACCGCTCCATTCGGCGGCGTCGATTCTGCCGCTTTCGAGCGCCTTGTAGATTTCGCCGGCCGGCAGGCTGCTGGGCAGCGCCCCGAGGCGTTTGAGCACCCGGCCGCCGAGGCCGACGATGCGTATCTTCAGGTTACTGAAATCG
>CAIYZZ010000172.1 GCA_903930805.1 uncultured Rhodocyclaceae bacterium
CTGTGGTAACAAGGTGACTGTCCAGTTGCTGTTCATCTCGAAGAAGCAGGGCAGTATTATAATCGCCTCTGACACTCGCGAATATAACAAGGGAGCCACCATTGTTTGCCGCGTGATTAAAGTCGGGCATATTGCCTACAAAGATCGTGGTACTGGGGATACTTGGAAAGAAGGGGCATGGGCTGAAGTTGGTGATATCGTTCTGATGCCCAGATACGGCGGCATGAATCGGGCAGAAATCCAGCTCCCTGATGATGCCGGGGAAATTGTCTTTGCTACTTACAATGATTACGATGTCATTGACAAGGTAACAGGGCAGTGGGAAATTTACTCTAAACTTCTGTGAGGAAAACAGATCATGGCAACTGAAAACGAAGATCTCGATATTGTCGAGGAAACACCCAAAGAAGAAGTTATTGAGGACGCCAAAGTCTCCGACGAGGAAGATGAGCGCCCCGGACAGCATGCGGACGACGAAAGTGGTCATGCAGACGAAACTGCCGAAGATGCCGAGGCGCGGAGAGAGCGGAACCGAAAACGCCGGATGGAGAACAAGGATCGGCGTAAGGAGTATGTGGATTCTCTGAAGCGCGAACTGGCTTCCCGCGATGCCCTCTTGGCGCAAGCCATGGAGCGCTTGGACGCCGTTGAGCGGCGCACCCACAGCTCCGACTTGGCCTCTGTGGACAACGAGCTGAAAAAGACTGCCGAAGCCTACGACTACTTCAAGAACCAGATCAACGTAGCCGTGCAAGCTGGAAATGGTGCGGTAGTTGCCGACGCCACGGAAAAGATGCTCCAAGCTCAGCGGCGGTTTGACCAATTGAACAACATCAAGCAGGCAGTCACCAAGCAAAGCCAACAGGAACCTCCACTGGATCCCCGACTACAACAGCACGCCACCAAGTTCTTGGAAAAACATTCTTGGTACGATCCCGACCTAAAGGATCAGGATTCTCGGATGCTGCGTCAAATTGACATTGGGCTTTCCGAGGAAGGTTGGAATGCTTCCACAGAAGCCTACTGGGTGGAATTTGAGGCGCGGGCTAAAAAATATTTGCCCCATCGCCAAAATTTAAGTTATAATCGCCCCAAGAGTACAGGTTCACCCGTGGCAGGTTCCGGGCGCGAAGACTCTGGAAGTACCAAAGGCGATGGGTCTTATAGGTTATCTGCCGAGCGCGTTCAAGCTCTCAAAGATGCAGGAATTTATGAAGATCCCAAGGCCCGCGCAGAAGCTGTGCGACGTTACAAAGAATACGATAAGCAGAATGCTGCTTAATAGGAGAACTACAAATGGCTACTAAAGACACTTTCGGTGACGAGCGGTTGAAGAAAGATGCAGGCGCAGACATTCGTGGTCCTCGCGATGCGGCAGATTCTGCCAGAAATACAGATGGTGGTGCCCTTACCCCTGAAGAGCGGCGCAGGCTCTTACGTCAGGAGTGGGTCACAGAAGTTCTTCCAAAACCTCCAGAAATCCCCGGCTTTCATGTTTGCTGGTTGAGTACGACCAACAGTACCGATCCGATCTACAAACGGATCCAGCGTGGTTATCTCCCAGTCAAAACTACTGAGACTCCGGTGTTTGGAACGCAATACGCGGTACAAGGCGGTGAATTCGACGGCTGTGTAGCGTGTAATGAAATGCTGCTGTTCAAACTACCCATGCAGATCTATCAGGATCTCATGACCATTTACCACCACGATATGCCATTAGAACAAGAGCAGGCGATCCGGGAAAGGGTAAGTAGTAACCAGCAAGAAGACAGCTCAGGGCGTTCCTTGATGCAGGTAGAGGGTGACTTCAATCGACTGGGTAGAGAACCTACCCGCAACCCTACATTCATTTAAGGACTAGATCATGACAGCTACCGCTGCATACTTTGGTGCCCGTGCGATCTTTCACCCGTCAGGGACGATCCGTACGGAAACCTTCTATCCGACTGTCTCGACGAATGCCGCCATCTACAAAGGCGACCTCGTTAAGATGGACGGTACTACGGGCGTTTGTATTATTTCCGCCGCTGGCGATGCCTCTATTGGCGTCTTCGATGGCTGCAAATACAACGACGCAACTGGCAAACCGACGTACTCGCCTTACTGGCCCGGTTCCACTTCCGGCGCTACGAACATCGAGTTCTACGTCATTACCGATATCCTCACAGTGTTCGAGATTCAATCCTCGACCGCTGTGGCTGCGACCGCGATTGGCGACTCTGCCAACGTGACCGTGGCTGCGGGTAACGTGAACACGGGAACTTCAGGTTCCTATCTGGGTGCATTGACCGGTGCCGCTGCTGTGGGCAACTGGCGTATTAAGGGGCTGAGCTTGGTCCCGAACAACGCTTGGGGTGATGCTTATACAATCGTGCAAGTGACGCTTGGTGCCAACCAGCGCTTCACCCAAGTTAACGCAATCTAACCCCGTAAGCTGAAAATGTCTTTCGCGTACATACACGCCAGACCAAATACTAGCGACGCTAGTGGGATTTTCTATGTAGGAAAAGGAAATCGCATTAGTCGAGCGCGAGATATGAAGGGGCGTAATAAGTACCATGCGGCGATCATTAAGAAACATGGCGCTGAGAACATACTTGTTGGAACGATAGCATGCTCGACCGAGACCATTGCGTTTGAACTTGAAGCAAGTTTGATCAAGTGCTTAAAGCGTATGGGAGTAAAGTTAAGCAATATGTCGTCTGGCGGGGAAGGCTCTGCTGGTGTTCCTGCTTCTAAAAATCAACGCTTGAAGATGAAAGAAATAAACGAGAGATTTAGTTCCGAAAAACGCCGTGCTGCACGCTGTAAAGAGCCTTCTGATACCAATGCTCGTCGGTCGGAAACGATGCGGCTGCGTTGGGCTGAGAAAACTGCCGAAGAAAAGCAAGCCATAGGCAAACTCATTACCGCGAACAACAATTCGTCTTGGTCTGATCCCGTTATCCGCGCTAAACGGATTGCCGGGATGCAGGGTAAGAAAAAGACTATGACTCCCGCTGCTCTTGAGTCTCGAAAGAGAAATTTAGCTAAACGAAAACTTAAAGGAAATCAATCATGATTAAGAAGTTTATCACGGGGCTGTTTGCGAAACTGCACGATGTGCTGTTTGGCTACATGGTCTCTTCAGGACTTGTCCTGTGTGCAACACCTATGAGAAGCTCGGATTTCAGAAGTATCGTTGAGCCGATCCTGAACCAAGCCTTCGATGGCGTCTACGACCAGCGCGCAGACGAATACAAGAAGGTCTACACGGAAAGCACGGGCATTGCTCGCGCCTACCACGAAGAGCCTATGCTGTACGGTATGGGTTCCGCCCCGATCATGCCTGACGCCAACCCCGTCACGTATGATGCAGGTGGTCAACTGTTCGTCAAGCGTTATCCGTACGATGTCTATGGCTTGGCGTTCGCGCTGACCAAAGTCCTCGTCGAAGACGGCGATCACATTCGTATCGGTTCCACCTTCTCCAAGCACCTCGCTCAGTCCATGACCGAGACCTTGGAAACTGTGGGGGCCAACCACTTGAACCGCGCCTTCACTTCCGGCTATACCGGCGGCGATGGCGTGATCCTGTGTTCGAATGCCCACACTGCGGCGCTGACCGTGGCTGCGGGTGATCCGTCCGCCAGCAATCTTCTGACAACCTCCGCTGCGCTGTCGCAAACGTCTCTGGAACAGATGTTGATCCAGATTCGCAATGCTGCTGATCCGCGTGGCAAGAAGATCCGCCTGACGCCTAAGCAACTGATCGTCTCGCCGAGCAACATGCTCCAAGCGGAAGTTCTGTTGAAGAGCGTTCTTCGCGCCGGTACCGCCAACAACGATCTGAACCCCGTCAAGTCGATGGGTATGCTCAGCGATGTTTGCGTCCTGTCGCGTCTGACCTCCACGACGGCGTGGTTTGTCCAAACCGATACGGCAGAAGGCATGAAAGTGCTTTGGCGTCGTAAGGTCGAGAAGAGCATGGAAGGCGACTTTGAAACGGATTCCGTCCGTTACAAGTCGACCATGCGTTTCGGCTCTGGCTGGACTGACTGGCGTGCAATCTTTGGTACTCCGGGTACCTAATCGCGATTACTCCGGGCTTCCCACGAGGCTCGGAGTTTCCACAACAAGGAGAAAACGAAATGCCAGCAGATCTACTTGTTACGCGATTCCCAAACGGCGTAACCAACAATGCAGAGGATAGTCTCTTTGCAAACATGAGCGTTCTTGATCCGACGAAGTTTCACACCTTCTACGACGATTTTGATAGCTATGTTGTTCAAGATGGCTCCACTAGCCCACTGGTACAATGGACTGAAACCCTGAACTCCGGGACGATAGCCCAAACCCCTGTGAATGGTGGCGCTCTGTTAGTCACGCTTGCCAATACCGACGAGGCCATCACCCAAGCTCAGAGAACTTCAGCGACTTATCTGCTCACTGTCGGTAAGAAGACGTTCTTCAAAGCGCGCTTGAAAACGGCCAATATCGCCTTGACTGATATTCTTATCGGTCTTGCCGTAATTGACACCACCTTGATTGCCGCCTCAGCCGTTGGCTGTACGGACTTCATGGGGTTCTTCAAAGCGGCAACGGATACCACGCTGTCGTTTTATACTCGCTTGGATGCTTCAACTGGGTCTAATTCGGCAACTGGTATTGGTACTCTAGTGGCTGATACATACTACACCGTTTCGTTTTATTACGATGGAGTAGATAAGGCGTACTATGCTTTCAACGATGTACCAATTGGTTCTGTTTCTGCTGCAGCAGCTTATCTTCCCAACACGCAGCTGGCTCCGTCCTTCTGCTTTGGTCAAGAGGGTACAGCAGGTGCAAATACGGCGACCGTGGACTACATCTTTGTATCGCAAGAGCGTTAAGAAGCAACGAAATACCCCGAGGGCTAACCCCCCTCGGGTTTTTGGTCATTAGGAAAGAAAGGGAATGAAATGAGACCAATTAAGCTCGGCCCATATTCACCGATTACGGCGCTCACCACGGCTTACGCTGATCAAGTCACAAGTACAGGTGCAGCTCTTGCACTTGCCGCAACCGCCCCCACGGATAGTTTGGCGCATTTAGTCACGCTTACCTCTGCCGGTGCTGTTGATCTGTCAGGTATAGCATTCACCATTGTGGGAACGGATAATGACGGCAACCCGCAAACAAATTCCATAGCGGCGGGGCCAAACGGTTCCACCGTGACCGGCACCAAGTATTTCAAGACGGTAACATCTGTCACGCCTTCCGCCACGATGGCGACTAAGAAGGTTGACATCGGCATAGGCGCGGTTTCATTGTCGCCCAGTATCCCTCTGGAGTGGCGGAGTATCGTTGGGGCTGTCCATGCTGTGGATGTTACAGGGACTGTCAATTTTTCAGTTCAAGAGACTTTTGACAACGTTTATAACGCCCAACCTTCAACATTGTCTTGGGTAGCCTATACTTCCGGCCTAACATCTAAGACTGCCACGCAAGCTGTTTCGGGAACGCTGGGCGCAAATGCAGCGCGGTTAGCAACGAACTCTGTCACTAATGGGGCTACGCTCACATGGCGTATTGTTCAACCCACGCAGCAGACCGGCTAAACAATAAGTGCGCCGAAGCGCATAAAAGGATTGGGATATGACTAGATGGCTACCTCAGGAACTGTCGGCACCACGGTAATAGATTCTGCAAAAGTCCTTGAACACGCATTCAGGCGGTGTCGGGTAAAACCTGCTTTACAGACTCCTGAGGTCGTCGCCACGGCGATGGAGAGCTTGTACATGCTCCTCATCAGCCTCGCCAATCGCGGTATCAACCTTTGGTGTGTGGAAACCGACTACATCGGGCTGGCGCAAGGCCAAGCGGCGTACGACACGCCTGCGGGAACCATCGATATTCTCAATCTGATCTATACACAGCCCACTCGCAGTACTGGTACAGATAGCCAAACAGCTACCTCTATTACAACGAACCTTGGCGCATCGACGTTAATTAAGCGCGTGGGGATTAAGGTATCCTCTGTTACCGCGTCTGGGACTTTAACGCTGGCACACTCCACAGACAATGCAGCGTGGACAACAATCCAGACGGAAACCAAAACAGACTGGGCAACCGATACTTGGTACTGGTTTAACCTTGATCCATCAGTCACAGATATTTACTTCAAGGCTTCGTTTGGGGCTGCGGTGACGTTCAGTGAGTTCTATCTGGCATCGGCATTGTACGATCTTCCTCTGACGATCTGGAACCGAGATACGTGGTCGGTGATCAACAACAAGACCCAGCAAGCTCGCCCTGCCACAAATTACTACTACGAGAAGTTGCTGACCCCGCGCTTCACTTTGTGGCCGGTGCCGAACAACAACTACGATCACGTCACGCTGTTCCGTCATCGCCAAGTGCAAGACGTGGGAAGCCTGTCGCAGTCTCTGGAAATTCCGCAGAGGTGGTTTGATGGTATTGTGTGGCAACTTTGTGCAACGATCTGCTTTGAGCTGGACATGGTTGATCCAGCCTTGATCCCCAATATCCTGACCATGGCGGCGCAGAACTTGATAAATGCCGAACAGAACGAAACGGATGGCGCTCCGATTATGCTCCAGCCGGGTATCGGAGTATATTCGCGATGAGCCTCTATCTTCCTGTTCAACTAAAAGGATCCGCCGCCATCGCGGTCTGTCAGCGGTGTAATACTAAGAATTACATCACTGACTTGACGCAAGATCCCAACAACAAAATCTGGGTTTGCAAGGATTGCTGCGACATCTATGATCCTTGGCGCTTGCCTGCTCGGATCGCAGAAGATATTTCGCTACAGCATCCGCGCCCCGACGTGGCTATTGAAGGAGGGTCGTGGTAATGACTACCGCTGCCGCAATGACATACACCAGCTTGGTGGATGATATCATCACCTACGCCGAGCGCTCAGATGAACCTTTCATCTCACAAGTTCCACGCTTCATAATGATGGCAGAAAATCGCCTGTCCTCGGAGTTCAAGCCATTGGGATACCAGCGCGTGGTGACTGGGAGCTTGGCGAGTAACACCATGCTCAAACCCGCTCGGTGGCGTAGAACGAAGAGCTTCTCTATTTTGAATGGAGTCTCACGCCTTTATCTATTTGAGCGCAGTTACGAATATTGCCGCACCTACTGGCCAGATGAAACTGTTCTCGAGGTACCCCGTTACTACGGTGACTACGACTACGAGCACTTCTTCATCGCCCCAACGCCCAGCGACAACTTTGACTTTGAACTTTCGTACTATGAGCGTCCTGAGCCGCTGAGTTCAGCGAATGAAACCAACTGGACGACGCAGTACGCGCCTCAACTTTTGCTGTATGCAACGATGCTGGAAGCCATGCCTTTCCTTAAAATGAGCGAACGGATTCCGGAGTTCCAAGCCTTGCTGGATCGCGCCATGATGGCAATCGCCAAAGAGGACGACAGCCGCGTAACTGACGCCTCGGCACAACGGAGTTAATGACATGACTGCATCCTACACCGACGTATTTGGGAACACCCTGCCGCCCTCAGAGTATGCGTATGCCGCCTTTGCTCTGACGGCGGATGCCACCTTCTCTTGGCCGTACAACTCCTCCGGCGCAACGAACACCATTGCCAAGATCATGGAGATTACGCCAAGTGTTGGGGTGATGATGACCTTCCCCGCTGCGAACCAAGTTTCTACTGGTGAAGATTTCTTGATCCGTAATGTCGGATCTCAGACCCTGACGGTCAAGGGTAATGCAGGAACGACAATCGGCACCATCGTTGCGGGTGGCGCACAATACTTTTACGTGACAGACAATTCCACGGCTGCAGGAGTGTGGGGTCAAGTTACTTACGGTGCGGGGTCATCCTCAGCTACCGCGGGTGACTTGATCGGGTACGGTATCAAGGCGATCAGCTCCTCCCTGAACCAATCCCACCCCATCACCACTTCGGCGTCGGACGTCGCTGTTGATTCCACCTACCGCGCCAAGTTGGTCATTACGACAGGCGGTGCAACAACAGTCAGTATGGCGGCGTGTGTCACGCTGGGTGATGATTTCTTTTTCATGCTGCGGAATAGCGGCACGGGAACGGTCA
>CAIYZZ010000173.1 GCA_903930805.1 uncultured Rhodocyclaceae bacterium
GGCCCGGCCGCAGCGCGCGAATCCTATCTCGTCATCGACAAGATCATCGACGCGGCGAAATCCACCGGGGCGCAAGCGATCCATCCTGGCTATGGTTTCCTGTCTGAAAATGAGGGCTTCGCCGAGGCTTGCGCTGCAAATAACATTGTTTTTATCGGCCCGCCGGTCTACGCGATTCGCGCGATGGGTCTGAAGTCGGAGAGCAAGAAACTGATGGAGAAGGCCGGTGTGCCACTCACGCCCGGCTACCACGGCGACGAACAGGCACCCGACTTCCTGCGCGCACAGGCTGACAAGATCGGTTACCCGGTGCTCATCAAGGCTTCGGCCGGCGGTGGCGGCAAGGGCATGCGCGCCGTTTACACGGGTGAGGAATTCGCCGATGCGCTCACTTCATGCCAGCGCGAGGCGGCATCAAGCTTTGGCGACGACCATGTACTGATCGAGAAATACCTGCAACGCCCGCGCCATATTGAGATCCAGGTGTTCGGCGACACGCACGGCAACTGCGTCTATCTGTTCGAGCGCGACTGCTCGGTGCAGCGCCGTCACCAGAAGGTGCTGGAGGAAGCCCCCGCGCCGGGCATGACGGCCGAGCGGCGCGCAGCGATGGGCAAGGCGGCCGTCGATGCTGCAAAGGCAGTCGGCTACGTCGGTGCCGGCACCGTTGAGTTCATCGTACCGGGAATAAATGAGCAGGACGGCACCTTCTATTTCATGGAGATGAACACACGCTTGCAGGTCGAACACCCGGTCACCGAGATGATTACCGGCCTCGACCTTGTCGAGTGGCAGCTAAAAGTCGGCGCTGGCGAGACGCTGCCGCTGACGCAGGCGCAGCTGTCGATTCACGGCCATGCGCTGGAAGCACGCATCTATGCCGAGGATGCCGACAAAGGCTTCCTGCCGGCCACCGGGCGACTTACCCACCTCGTGCCGCCGGCCGAATCGCTCAACGTGCGCGTCGATACCGGTGTCGAGCAGGGCGACGAAATCACGCCGCACTACGATCCGATGATCGCCAAGCTGATCGTTTGGGATGAAAGCCGCGAGCGTGCCTTGGCGCGCATGCTGCAGGCGCTGGCCGGCTATCGCATCGTCGGCGTAACCAGCAATATCGGCTTTCTGGCCCGTCTGGTGGCCTGCCCATCGTTTGCCCGTGCCGATCTCGATACCGGGCTGATCGAACGTGAGCACGCTTTCCTGTTTCCAGACGCTGCTGCATCTGTCGCCCCACCCCGCGAAGCCTGGCTGCTCGCCGCGCTGGCCGAATTGCTACGCGACCAGAACTATGGTGCGGCAGAGGCCGTCGCGAGCGGGGACCCGCATTCGCCCTGGCACCGGCGCGACGGCTGGCGCGCCAACGGCGCGGCACGGCGCGAGATCCTGCTACGCGCCGGTTCCCACGAAAAGCGTGTGATCGCCGCCTATGGCGGCGCCAACTGCATGCTTGAACTGGATGGTCTGGCCACACCCGCCGCCGGCAAACTCCAGGCCGACGGCCAGTTGCGCGCCGACCTCGACGGTCGCCGTCTCGGCGTCACCGTCGTTGCGGCGGGCGAGAAGCGTCACGTCTTCTTCGACGGCATGAGCTTCATCTTTGCTGCCATCGATCCGCTGTTCCACGCGGGAGCCGGTGGCGGTGCCGAAGGCGGCCTGACTGCACCGATGCCAGGCAAAGTCATTGCGCTCCTCGTCGAACCCGGATCCAAAGTCGATAAAGGCACGCCGCTCATCGTGCTGGAGGCGATGAAAATGGAACACACGCTGGTGGCGCCCGCCGCCGGCATGGTGAAGGCATTTTGTTACGCCGTTGGCGAACAGGTGGCGGATGGGGCAGAATTGGTAGCATTCGAACCCACCGGTTGATTCCATGCACCTGCCCAAGAAAGTCCGGCTCGTCGAAGTTGGCCCGCGCGACGGCCTGCAAAACGAGCAACAGCAAGTAACCACTGCCACCAAGATCGAGCTGATCACCCGCCTGGCCGACTGCGGCCTGACCGCCATCGAGGCCACCGCCTTCGTTTCACCCAAATGGGTACCACAGATGGCCGATGCCGCCGCTGTCATGGCCGGCATTGAACGTCGTCCCGGGGTGGCCTACCCTGTGCTGGTGCCGAACGAGCAAGGTCTGGAGTCGGCCCTTGCCGCCGGTGCGACGGAGGTGGCGGTGTTCGCCGCAGCCTCCGATGCTTTCTCTCAGAAAAACATCAACTGCACGATCAAGGAATCGCTCGAGCGTTTCCGGCCGGTGCTGGTGGGCGCGAAAGCGGCAGGGGTGAAGGTGCGCGGTTATGTTTCCTGTGCGCTCGGCTGCCCTTACCAGGGCGAGGTGGCATCCACTGCCGTGGCCGATGTGGCCTGGGCGCTGTTCGAGATGGGTTGTTACGAAATCTCGCTGGGCGACACCATCGGCAGCGGCACGCCAGAAAAAAACAAGGCGATGATCGAGTCGGTCGCACGTCGCGTGCCAATCAAGAAACTCGCCGGCCATTATCACGACACCCGCGGCATGGCCGTCGCCAACATCTACGCCGCGTTGCAGATTGGCGTGAATGTCTTCGACGTCTCCGTCGGCGGGCTGGGCGGCTGCCCCTATGCCAAGGGCGCATCCGGCAACGTCGCCACCGAAGATGTGGTCTGGCTGCTGCAGGGGCTGGGTATCGATTGCGGCGTCGACCTCGGCATGCTGGTCGACACGGCGGCGTGGGTCTCCGGCCAGCTTGGCCGCGTGCCAGCTTCAAAGGTGGCGCAGGCCGTTATCGCCCAGCGATGAAGCTACCCCCGCTGGTGCACGTCATCGAACGCGGCTGGCTGTCGTCCAACAACATCCTGATCTTCGATCCGGATGACGATAGCGCAGCGACACTGGTCGATAGCGGTTATGTCGGCCATGCCGGACAAACCGTCGAACTCGTAAAGTCGGCGCTCGCGCCACGGCGCGGCCAAAAAATTGGACGGCAACTTGTAAAGCTCATCAATACCCACACGCATTCCGACCACATTGGCGGCAACGCGGCGCTGCAACGGGCATTCGGCTGCGGGATATTTATCCCGGCCGGCAGCGAGGAGCACATCCTCAACTGGGATGAAATCGCCTTGCTGCTCGCGCCAACCGCCCAACGCGGCGACCGTTTCCGCCACGATGGTGTGGTAAGGCCGGGCGAAACATTCGTCATGGGTGGGCTTCGCTGGCAGGCTCATGCCGCACCCGGTCACGACATGGATGCGCTGATCTTTCACTGCCCAGAAACGCGTTTGCTGATTTCGGGTGATGCGCTCTGGGAAGATGGTTTCGGCATCATCTTCGGTGAACTGCTCGGACAGACCGGCGCACTCTCAGCAACACGTGCGACGCTCGAAATGATCGCCCAGCTACCCATCGACAACGTGATTCCCGGACACGGCCAGCCATTCGGTGATGTCGAAGCGGCACTGGCGCGCGCCTTCAAGCGACTCGCTGCCTTCGAAGCCGATCCCGCGCGCATGGCGCGGAACGCCGTCAAGGCCTGTTTCATCTTCAATCTGCTCGATCTGCAAGGACTGCGCCGTTCCGAACTTGAGGCCTACCTCGATCAGGTGCCATTTTTCCGCGATGTTGCCGAGCGCCTGCTCGCCATGGATACTCCGGCACTGGCCGGCTGGTTGCTGTCCGAACTGAAGAAAACCGGCGCACTTGAAGAGCACGACGGCATGCTGTTGCCCACAATGGCAGCCTGAGTTCAGGTAAATGCGGGAGAATCACACGATTGATGCAGCGAGGATTGGCAATGGACGCGGTTTTTCTAAGACACTCTTTCCGGCAACGCGGGCAGGCGACGCTAGTTGGCCTGCTGTTGCTGGCGGCCTTGGCGGCCGGCCTCTGGTTCTGGTTCGGGCGCAGCGAGACCCCAAAGCCCAAGGGGGCCGGGGTCGTGCCGGTCACCAGCGCCCTGATCACGGTGGCGGATGTGCCGGTGCGCTTGAACTCCAACGGCACGGTGACGCCACTGCAGTCGGTGGATGTGCGCGCCCAGATCAGCGCGACGATCAAGACCGTGCATGTCAAGGAAGGACAATTCGTCCGGCAGGGCGATCGCCTGTTTTCCCTGGATGTACGCACCGAGGATGCCAATCTTGGCAAGGTGGTGGCGCAGCTGACCAAGAGCCGTGCCGATCTGGCCAACGCCGAACGCAACCTCCAGCGTCAGCGTGAATTGTTCAACCAGAAGTTCATCTCGCAAACCGCACTCGATACGGTACAAAACCAGGTCGACAGCTTGCGTGCCCAGGTTGAGTCAGATCGGGCATCAGTAACGTCTGGTCAGGTGGCGCGCGGCTTTGGTGAAATCGTTGCCCCCATCGCGGGACGCAGCGGCGCAGTAGCCGTTTACCCCGGTAGCCTGGTGCAACCGAGTGGTGCGGCGCTTGTCAGCATTACCCAGATCGATCCGATCAACGTCAGCTTCACCTTGCCCGAACGCGAGTTGCCTACCTTGCAAAAAACGCTCGGCAGCGGCGCACTGACCGTCAGCGCACAACTGGACGGGGAAACATACGCAGGACGGTTGAGCTTTATCGACAACAGCATCGATAGCAGCAGCGGCACGATCCGGCTCAAGGCCAGTTTTGCCAATCCGGGCGGTCAACTCTGGCCGGGCATGTTCGTCACCGTATCCCTGTCGCCGCGCACCCTGTCCGCCGTACTCACGGTGCCGGCGCAAGCCGTGCAAACCGGGCCGGAAAAGAAATTTCTTTACGTGATTAATGATGAAGGTAAGGTCCGTGCAGTGCCCGTGCGCATACTACTCATTCAGGACGGCACGGCCGTAGTTGAAGGCGAGGGTGCCAAGGCGGGTGCGCGAGTGGTCGTCGAAGGCGCGCAGAACCTGCGCCCCGGCAGCAGCGTCAGCGAAGCCAAGGACAAGCTTAACAAGGACGGAGAGTGAATCTCTCCGAACTGTGCATCCGCCGTCCGGTGATGACGGTGCTGCTGTCGGCAGCCGCCATCGTCGCCGGCATTCTGGCCTACCGTGATCTACCGATCGCTGCGCTGCCAAGTTACGATTCGCCAACCATTTCGGTCAGCGCCGTCCTGCCGGGGGCCAGCCCGGAAACCATGGCCTCGTCTGTTGCCACACCGCTCGAACGACAGTTTTCCTCGATCTCCGGCTTGGCGGTAATCAGTTCGACGTCGACACTGGGCAACACCTCGATTACGCTGGAGTTCGATCAGGATCGCAACATCGACAGCGCGTCAATCGACGTTCAGGCGGCATTGTTGCGCGCGCAGCGTTCGCTGCCCATCGAGATGACCTCTCCTCCCGCTTATCGCAAGGTCAATCCGGCCGACGCACCCGTCATTTTTCTGTCGCTGACGTCGCCGTCGATGGCGCTGTCCGACCTGAACAGCTTCGCCGACAGCCTGATCGCCCCCACGCTATCCACGCTGCAAGGAGTGGCGCAGGTCAACATCAACGGCCAGAAAAAATTTGCCGTGCGCATCCGCGTCGATGCCGAAGCCTTGACCAGCCGCAACCTGACGCTTGATGACATCGCTACTGCCCTGCGTAACGCCAATGCCAATTCGCCGGTGGGCACGCTGGAAGGGCCGCGCCAGACCTTGACAATCCAAGCCAACCGGCAGCTGAAGAACGCGGCGGCGTTTGCCGATCTGATCGTCTCGACAACAGCGGGCGCCCGTCCCGTGCGCTTGAGCGACGTGGCGGCGGTGGAAGACAGCGTCGAGTCGGTCAAGACCGCCAGCTGGGCCAACGGCGAACGCGCCATCACGATGTCGGTACAGCGCCAACCGGGTGCCAACACCGTGGCCACGGTCGATGCGATCAAGGCCGCCATGCCGGGGCTGATCGCCCAGATGCCTGCCTCCGTCGAGCTCAAGTTGCGCAACGACCGCTCGCAGTCGATCCGCGACTCGATCCACGATGTGCAAGTGACACTGGCTGCGACCATCGCGCTGGTCGTGCTGGTGATCTTCCTTTTCCTGCGCAAGGCGAGTGCGACCTTCATTCCGGCGCTGTCTCTGCCAATTTCCCTTTTGGGAACGGTGGCGCTGATGAAAGCATTCGGTTACAGCCTCGACAACATCTCGCTGCTGGCCATCACGCTGGCGGTCGGTTTGGTGGTGGATGATGCGATCGTGATGCTGGAGAACATCGTGCGCCACGTCGAGAACGGCGAAACACCTTTGCATGCAGCGCTGATCGGTTCGCGCGAAATGAGCTTTACCATCATCTCGATCTCGGTGTCGCTGGTGGCAGTGTTCATCCCGATCTTCTTCATGCCCGGCGTCATCGGCCTGCTGTTCCATGAATTCGCCGCCGTGGTCGGCATCTCGGTGCTGGTGTCGGCGGTCGTCTCGCTCACGCTGATCCCGATGCTGGCGAGCCGCTACGTGGTGCATGAAGAGAAGGAAGGCCCCGGCATGCGCTGGACAGCCTGGTTCGAGCGCGGCTTCGAGTGGACGCTGGCGCTCTACGCACGTGCGCTGGACTGGTCATTGGCGCATCAACGCACGGTTCTGACACTGGCAGCGATGACCTTGGTGGCAACCTGGGCACTGTTTGTGACCTTGCCCAAAGGTTTTTTCCCCAACGAGGATATCGGCCAGGCTCTGATTACCGTCGAGGCCGTCGAGGATATTTCCTTCCCGGCGGTGGCCGAGTTGCTGCAGCGCACCGGCGAGGTGATTCGCGCCAATCCGGCGGTGGATACCCTGATCGTCAATGCCAGCGATAGTAACAGCGGGCGTCTGTTCATGAGCCTGAAACCACGCAGCCAGCGTCCGCACATCGACAAGGTGGTGGAAGGCCTGCGCAAGGAAGTGCGGGCCATTCCCGGCGTGAATGTTTTCATCAACCCGATCCAGAACCTGCGGCTCGGCGGCCGGGTGAGCAAGAGCCGCTACCAGTATGTGATGCGCAGTGTGCGCGCCGAAGATTTGCGCGTGGCGGCCGATGGCTTGTCCGCGCGTTTGCGCGAAGACGCCATCTTTCGCGATGTCAC
>CAIYZZ010000174.1 GCA_903930805.1 uncultured Rhodocyclaceae bacterium
CGGTTGGGCCGAAGGCGTACATCCGGATGACTTGCAGCGCTGCATGAACATCTATGTGACGGCATTCAACCGGCGCGAGCAGTTCAGCATGGTCTACCGGTTGCGCCGTCATGATGGCGAATATCGCTGGCTTCTTGATGAGGGTACGCCGCGCTACGACAGCAAGGAAAAGTTTGTCGGCTACCTCGGACATTGTCTGGACATCACCGAGCTCAAGCAGGCCGAGGTCAAATTGGAGCATTACCGCAACCATCTGGAAGAACTTGTCTTGGCCCGCACCGCCGAACTGGCACAAGCCCGCGATGATGCCGAAGCCGCCAATCGCGCCAAGAGCATGTTCCTGGCCAACATGAGCCACGAACTGCGCACGCCCATGAACGGCATCATGGGCATGACCGAACTGGCGTTGCGCAAGGCCACCGATGCCAAGCAGATCGATTGGCTCAACAAGAGCATGGGTTGCGCGGAGCGTCTTCTCACCGTCATCAATGACGTTCTCGACATTTCGAAGATCGAATCCGATGGCCTGACGCTGGAAGAAAAGAACTTCGCTGTCACACAGACCATTGACGAGTCCCTCCAGATGCATAAGGCACCGGCCCAGGCCAAAGGTCTGTGCCTGACTTGCGAAATCTCCCCGGCCTTGCCCGAGCTGTTGTGCGGCGATGCCATACGGCTGAAACAGATTCTGGTCAATTTCGTCAGCAATGCCGTCAAGTTCTCCGCACAGGGAAAAATCACCGTGCGTGCTCAAGCCGTAGAGGAAGACAATCACAGTCTGATGCTGCGCATCGAGGTCAGCGATCATGGCATCGGCATCAGCCCAGAGCAGCAGGCCCGACTGTTCCATGCCTTCACTCAGGCCGACGGCTCCATGACCCGCAAGTACGGCGGCAACGGGCTGGGTCTGATCATCTCCAAACGTATCGCGCTCCTGATGGGAGGCAATGCGGGTGTGATCAGCGAGGAATCCATCGGTAGCACCTTCTGGGCAACTGCCCGGTTGCGGCGGGCGGTAACTGGCCAGCAACCTGACAGCACGCTGCCAGCGGCAGTTCCCATGAATAAGCCAACAAAAGTCGGCGCTGACGGTACGGCGATGGCAGTCGATTCCAACCGGATCGAACAGCCATGAAACTCTCGAATCCGAGCCTGGTGAAGGCGAAGCCATTTCTGAGACGACTGTTGGTCATCTTTGCAGTAACCAACGTGGCGGTATTCGCCATCGTCTGGTTCTCGGTGCAGCAGAATCGTCAGAATTATGAGGAGGACGCCAGAACGGCGGCGGAGAACCTGTCTCAATTGCTCTCGCACAACATCTCCGACATGGTCCAGCGCGGCGATCTGGGCTTGCTGGCAACGGCCGACGAGATTGGACGGCAGGCATCGCATGGCGGCATCTCAGACCGCATCATCAACGACTTCATCACGCGCCAGCATCAGCGCCTGCCGGAATTCAACAGCCTGCGCTTTGCCGACGAGAATGGAATCATCCGCTACGGTACCAGCGTCCCGAGCGGCTCCAGCATCAGCGTTGCCGACCGCGACTATTTTGTCCGACTGCGCGATGACCCAAATGTCGGATTGATGATTTCCAAACCGGTACTCGGGCGCATTGGCGGTGAATGGGCAATCGTTCTGGGCCGTCGCGTCAGCAAGCCGGATGACACCTTCGGCGGTGTCGTTTACATGGGACTGCGCACCAGCCAGCTGTCCAGCATGTTCAAGGAACTCGTAGTGGGCCCCCAAGGTGTCGTCAGCCTGCGTGCTCTCGACATGGGAATGGTGGCGCGGTTTCCGTTACCGGCGGCTCCAAACGGCGGCATTGGCAATCAAACCGTTTCCCCCGACTTCCGCGAACATCTGCGGCTCGATCCCGATCACGGCAGCTACATTGCACCGACCGGACTGGACAACATAAACCGCACCGTTTCCTACCGGCGCATGACGACTTACCCGGGCTACCTGATCGTGGGCCTGGCCACCGATGATTATCTTGCCAAGTGGCGCAACGAAGCAAAAGAATTGGCGCTGATGGCAGCTCTGTTCTGTCTGGCGACTCTGGTCATGGGCGTGTTGATCTGGAAATCGTGGCGGCGTCAAGAGCTCAGTGAAGCACGCCTGCACTCGTTCTTTAACGCCACTCCGGATGCTTTGCTGATCAGCGATGCAAAGGGCATGATTACCATCACCAACCACCAGGTCGAGCGCTTGCTGGGTTATACGGCCGATGAAC